>CALDQI010000449.1:0-4942 GCA_937911635.1 uncultured Pseudomonadota bacterium
CGAGCATCGTATTGACACCCACAGATTTTCCTGAACCAGTTGTACCTGCTACCAACAAATGAGGTGTCTTGGTTAAATCGGTCACATAAGGAAACCCATTGACATCTTTACCGATCGCCATCGGGAGAATGGCTTTGCTCTCTTGAAAGACCTTCGACCCCAACATATCTCGAGACCAGATGATCTGACGCTCTTTGTTTGGAATCTCAATACCGACCACATCTTTACCGGGGATTGGAGCCACAATTCGTACACTGACTGCACGAAGTGCCATCGCTATATCATCAGACAATGTTGCAATTTTTGAAACGCGAACCCCTCGAGCAGGCTTAAACTCAAAAGTGGTAATCACAGGACCAGGGCAAATCGTCTCTACTTCACCGTGTACCTTAAAGTCCGCAAGCTTATCTACTAAGGTGTCGGCTAATTCCATCAACTCATCTTCATCAAACTTGGCGACATCTTTTTCATGATAATCGAGCATGTCCAATGTTGGAAGCTTAAAGTCAGCGTAAGGATTCGTTAATTGACGAACCTCCCCTGCTCCACCAGTTTCAATATTTCCAGGATTGACCATAACACGGGCTGGAGTCGATTCATCAAAACCCTCTTCTGAGTTCTCATCAAACTCAATCTCATCAACCTGCATCGCCATTGCAGGAGTCACTTCACGCTCGGGAAGTTCGATATTCGATCTTGATACCTCCTTCTCATCGGTCAACTGTCGTGCCTGAGATTTTAACTCATCAATTTGCTCTGCCAATTGAGACACACTGGTTGGTTGTTTAGAAGAAGCGGTAGACTTGATTTGGACCTGGATCGATTCTCTAGACTCTATATCTGCAGTCCCTGAAGAGTCCATGCGGGATTCTAATACATCTGCTGTACCTCCCTGATGCAAACTGTGTGATGCTCTCGTTTGACGATTTTGTTGTACAGGGGGCGCGATTGGTTTTGGTAAGTCGTATTGATCTACTTGCTCCACATCACCATCACTGGTGAATTCTTCTGACTCTGCCCCCATTAGATGCGCAGCCACAGAACCCACCTCTGGTTCACTAAGCGCAGGTCTACGAATGTTGAGGGTCGACTTAAGAGGAGAAGGAGGCAATGCACTTAATTTTTGTTTGGGAGTGGACATGGGACCTTGTGTGGCGGTCACATACCATTCTGACAGGTCTTCTTCCCAAGCATTTTCGGGTAAATCAATCTCTTGTTGTGCTGGAAGTGGATGAGCACCGGGGCTGTGCTTCTTTGAAGTAGAGACCGTTGACTGTTGCTTATCAGAGACATTCATTGGTGTGGCAAAAGAATTGAACCCTGTCGAGGTTTCATGTCGATGAATATCTGGGCGTTTTGTGGCAACCGCAGGTTCATTCGCTGTAATCGTTTCATCAGGGCCCTTGGTTTCACGACGGACCTGGACTGGTTCCGGCTGACGAGGAAGCGGATTGGGATCAAACGTGCTGTCATCTTGATTGTCAGCCCAAGATTCTGAGAGTTCGACCTGAGCAACCTCACGCTGTTGTACTCGAGTTTTTGTCACATCATCTGGCAACTCTTGCGTATGATAATCATATGTGAAACTCTCGGACTCTTCATCCTCAGGAAACTCGTACTCAGAGGAATGTTCAAATGAATTTGGAGGAAGACTGTCCTCTTCACTATAGCCAAATCCATCATCGGTAAATACCGAACCCGTATTCATAAACGAGTCCCCATACCAATCATCTTCATCGATAACAGCGGGCTCTCTAGAAAAACGTTCCTTTAATGTTCCTGTGACGGAATCTGCAATATCTCTCGAACGTTCTTTCAAGAGGTACAGCACATCTTGCCCCCAGTTTAATGAGCGCTGACCCAAGTCTGGACCGCGCTCTTCGATACCCTGGAGACTTCTCTCAACGATATCGCGCAACTCCATTCCAGCAACAAAAATAAAGATTGTCACAGCAAGACCGGAAAGGAGGAGCCAAGCACCACCGGTTCCTATCATCTTGGTCATCAAAACTGTAGTGGTATGGCCAAAAACACCACCGGCATAAAAGTCCAATTGCGTTGGGTCTGTATTGAGCAAAGACAACACACAGAGCAAGTTCCAAAACAGCAATCCAACTCCAATCATTTTTAATGGCGCCAGAATGGTTCTACCAGCTGCCATCCATGCGCACAAAACACCAATCGGCAATGCCGCCCAAGCACCATATCCAAACAGACCATACAATTTTGTAGACAAGAGTACACCGAGAACTCCGCACCAATTGGCAACATTTCCAGTAGTGATAACCTGCATATCATTCGGACTGAAAGAAAACAGCGACAAGCCAATGTACACACAAAACAAACTGGCAAACACCAACAGAAAGGGCTTCGCTGCAATTGCTGAATCTGTAACCACTTCAAAAATCGAAATCTGCTCCGTTATTTCCTCAACGGTCACTTCTCTAGTACGTGATTCTCGAGTCCGAGTACGCTCCGGAGAGCGTCTTGATTTCGTACGCTTTCTAGGCTCGGAAACCGTTTCATTCGCTACAACGGAAGTCTTTTTACTCTTTCTTGCTTTCTTTTTGGTGCTGGAAGTCTTATTAGAAGCCACTATAATCTCCTGTATACAGGATAAAGATATCAAATTTGTCTTGACACGTCACCACTTTATCAGTTTTTTTCTTGACAATGCAACACCTTTCTCAAAATCTACATGGACGATCGGTACTAATTACAGGCGGATCTGGATACATCGGTCGAGTTGCCTCTCTGATGTTGGAACATTGGGGATGCACGGTCTGGTGCCTAGATGACTTGTCTGGAGGACCCAAGCCGAAGAAACTTCAGAGATTTATTGAAGGGTCCATTCTTGATTTAAAACTGCTGTCCACACTCTTCCAAAATCATCATTTTGATGCGGTAATTCATTTGGCAGGCAAAATCAGCGTGGGAGAAAGCATAGAGAAACCAGAGTTCTATTGGTTGCACAACGTTATTGGCACACAAAATATTTTATCGTCCATCCCAAGGGATACAGATATACTATTTGCATCCAGTGCAGCTGTTTATGGGTCTTGCATAGACCGTGTGACAGAGCATTCAGTCTGCGTACCAACCTCTCCATATGGGAATGGAAAAAGGGCCGCAGAAAAGGCTATCCTCGACTCTCCGAACAACAGTATCTGCTTTCGGTTGTTCAACGTCGCTGGAGCCATTCGCCACCCCAACAATCCGGATCTACTCGTTGGAGAGGAGCGACAACCAGAAACTCACCTGATACCACGTGTAATTCAACAACACCTGAATGGTCGCTCTTTTTCTGTATTTGGACAGACTTACGATACAGAAGATGGAACCTGCATTCGTGAATACATCCATGTTTTAGATGTTGTTCAAGCTTTTGCAACTGGAATGTGTCATTTGAGAAACACACCATCTGCGAGTAGCAACAGGTACACCTTCAACTTAAGTTCTGGTCTTGGACATTCGGTACTTGAAGTTTTACAAACCATTTCTCTCGAAGGGGCACAAATGAAACAAACCCCCATCGAGTATGACTTTGTAGCCCCTCGGGACGGAGACCCCAGTTGCATTGCAGGTGACATCTCTCACATCCGAAATATCTTGGATTGGAAACCCACTCACTCCAATCTAGCATCTATCGTTCGAAGCACTTGGCAACACCAACTAATGCTGCGACAAAATCCTCCGACGAATGCAAACCCGTTCGGAAAATAACTATTCCGTTGCCGTATCACCAGAACCATTTAAGATTTCGAGTAACGACCCATCGGTAGACATTTGCCGCAAGATATCAGCCCCTCCTAGGAACTCGTTATCTACATAAATCTGTGGCAATGTTGGCCATTGACTGTAATTTTTGATCGCTTCACGAATTTCATGGTCAGCAATCACGTCGACATGAACAAAGTCATGACCGGTAGAAGACAATATCCCCGCTGCGTTTGCAGAGAACCCGCACAAAGGCTGAGACGGTTCACCTTTCATAAATAGAACCACTCGATTTTCAGAGATCACCTTTTCTATGTACGCCGTTGTGTCCATTTCTCCACGTGGATGCTTTGGCTTCGGTGGCTCTTGCGGCTCTGTCGCCTCTCTGGTTCGAGGTACTGGTGCACTTTTTGCGCGCTCAACTGCGGCGGCTTGTCCGCGACCAAATATTGGCAACTTCTTGATAATTTTCTTTCGAATTCCCATTGTGACTCCTTTGGTCTCGTGACCCATCTCTAGAATTATTTCCAAGCTTGTATAAAATGAGAGGTATGTAAACCTTGATTGTCCTTAGCGAGAATATACACAGGATTGCTTCCGTCAACCAGTTCTACATCCACAGTAAATGGAACCTTCCCAGCCAACCCTGCTTCACCTTTGTAATAAATTTTATCTTCGCCATTGAATATCAAGATATCGGTGATGCCACTTTCATCTTCAACATACCCAGACAGTTCCAAAAATTCCGACTGTTTATCTTGAACCTCAAGAACAATTCGTGGCTGATTGTATTGCTGCTTGTCGAATACTTTACCAACTGGGATGTCAATGGTATTTTTGAGTTGGAAGTAATCGGAAAACCCGCCTAGAACAGCCGTATTGTAATCATATGTACGATTTGAGCCAACAAGAAGTTCCAACGTCCAGTTGCCCTCTTCTGGAAGTGATTTAACATCGAGCACCATTTCACCAATCTGTTTGGCACCGGGTCCCAGTCTCAATTCACATTCAACACCTTCAGTACAGTCGACGGCCTTCTCTCCCATCAAAACGGTGCCTTCAAGTAAGTCCAAATGTTTTCTAGAACGGTTCTTTACTCTAACGTAAGGTTCTACGGCCACTCCCAAACCAATATTGGTCAATTCAACCGACAAGACAATTTGCTCCCCGACCTCTGGTATTCGATTCCCATTCCCTGTTCCCTTTCCATCTATACCGTCCAATA
>CALDQI010000450.1:0-2772 GCA_937911635.1 uncultured Pseudomonadota bacterium
AACCAAATATGGACCAAGACTGTGATGGTGTGTTGAGTGTCGATGATTGTGATGACTCAGATCCAAGTACAGTGAATGATATGGATTGTGATGGTGTGTTGAGTGTGGATGATTGTGATGACTCAAACTCAATGGCTGCTTACACCACTAACGATGGTGATTGTGATGGTGTGTTGAGTGTTGATGATTGTGATGACTCAGATCCAAGTACGGTGAATGATATGGATTGTGATGGTGTGTTGAGTGTGGATGATTGTGATGACAACGACCCGAATATCCATCCAATGGCTGGTGATACTTATGGAGACGGAATAGATTCTGACTGTGATGGCCTAGATTGTGAAGCAGCAAGCGATGGACATACGTATTTTGCAGCGTGTGATACAACTGGTAGTCGTAGCACTTTACAACAAGATTGTATAGTGATGGGTTATGATGGCTTAGCATCAATCCGTTCTTATTCCGAGGATACATTTATTTGGAATTTATTAAATCAAGTTGGTGGAAATTTTATATTTGGATACAACGATATTAGTTCTGAAGGGGTATGGGTCTGGGATGACAGGTCCAATTTTGGATATACTAATTGGCTTCCTGGAGAACCAAACAATCTTCAAGGTTCTGATTGTGCATACTACCACATACCGTATAGTGGTCAATGGGATGATGGAATTTGTACAGGAACAGGATATAAACCTATTTGTCAAAAACGCTAACACTTAACGCCTGAAGGTCCGTCCCGTAAACCTTCCTGAAGGCTCACTTCCCGCCTTAGATCAAAGGTCGTTTTGTCCTTAAGCTATTCGAGTTTCCGATACCTATCCATCGCCTGTGTCAGCACATCGCTGGTACCTTCTTCCATACTGGAGTGACCCGTGTTGGGTACGATCACCATATCCGCGTGTGGCATGACGTCATAGAGTTCGAAAGCAGTCTTGCACGGACAGATGACATCGTAGCGACCGTTGACGATGGTGGTTGGGATGTGGTCCAATTCCTTGGCGCCGTCCAAGAGATAATTCTCGTAGGGCAAGAAAGATTGATTGACGAAGTAATGCGCTTCGATCCGAGCAATGGCGAGAGAGGGTTCCCAGTCTTCTGGTACGGTATCGTCCCAATCTCTCTGATAGGGGATGAGTTGAGAGATCGAGGATTCCCAGATGTCCCATTCCCAAGCCGCTTTGAGGCGGGTGATCTCATCGTCGCAGGTAAGGTACTTGTAATAACTTTCAATCGGAGTTGAACGTTCTTCTGGGCTGAGGAGACTCATGAACCGGTCGTACTCACGAGGAAACATTCGAGCTGCACCTTTGGCACCATACAGCCAGTCTAGTTCTTCTTGTCTGGCTAAAAATATTCCGCGTAAAACCATGGCGCGGACTCGATCTGGATGGGAGATGGCGTAGGCGAGGGCAAGTGTGCTACCCCAAGACCCCCCGAAGACCATCCACTTGTCGATGTTCAAATACTCTCGAAGGTGCTCCATGTCGGAGATGAGGTGTGCAGTGGTGTTGTCCACCAAGTCGGCATAGGGTCTAGATTTTCCTGCTCCGCGCTGATCGAAGAGGATGATTCGGTAGTGCTTGGGGTCAAAAAACCGTCTGCAGTTTGGAAATATGCCTCCACCCGGCCCACCGTGTACAAAGACGACGGGATAGCCACGTGGATTGCCCACTTCTTCAAAATAAATGTGGTGTCTCGCGTCCACTTGCAAAAAATTCATATGGTAGGGCTGAATGACCGAATACATCTGAATACCTAGGATTCTATTAGAGAGAGTTCAGCAAAGAGACGAGTAGCATAGATGTCTCTTCATCTAGGTTCTCATATCCAGTATGGGCTCGAATTGCATCCTCAATTGTCGCAGCAGATCCATCATGTAAATAGGGTGCCGATGACCACAGTCCAAGAAGAGTTGGGGTGTCGAGTCCGTCTAGATTTTCTCCCAAACGATGACCACTCGCCTCCGTGAGGGTACCGACATCGTGTCTGAGTAGGGTGTCCAGTGAAGAATCCGTCCACAGAGATCCTCCGTGACAGTCATTGCACCCTTGGCTATTGAAGGCATCGAGCGCTGCTTCATACTCAGTAGTCGTCAGAACGGATGGAGTTGGTGGCATTTCGATCAGACTGTACATATAGGCGGCCAAGGCATCCAATTCTGGAGACAGCGTGGCTTTGGATTCGCCGAGTGAGTCTAGGGTACTTTCCCAATCGGATTCACTTAGGTATCCTGCCCCGCCAAAATGAAGCCGAATGTCACCCTCAAAATCCTGCGCCTCGTCAAAGTTGCCAGACCAGTGGTAGGGACCCATCGCCATTGCACCCCGACCGAGCAAAGATGTGGTGTTCCGTAAGCCTTCTCCTCTGTCGGTAAAGTCCCAGGTTTGACCATCGTGGTCTCCAGCTGGGTGACAGTGAGCACAGGCGATGTAGCCCGTTCGGGTCATCCGGATGTCATTCGCATCGTGAAAGAGTTGCTTGCCCCAAAGGATGGTTTCATTCAAGGGCTCTTCATCGATGAAACTTCGTTGCCACAGGAACGCCGGTCTCATTGGGTCAGAGATGGATAGGGCAATGATGTCACGAGTGAGCCAACTATAGACGTAGAGTGTGTCTTCATGACGCTGCACATCGGTTGGTTGGATACCGAGGTCCGATATACTGTTCAATATCTGATGGCTGAATCGATCGACGACGGAGATCTGTGCGACGCCAGGGTGAAGCACGTAGAGGAGGTCTCCAAATGCAGAGAAGGCAACCGCCGATGCA
>CALDQI010000451.1:0-1314 GCA_937911635.1 uncultured Pseudomonadota bacterium
CTTGGTCATCGAGTGTGGATGGTGATTTGGTTTTAGACACCAGTCCCGATGCTGACGGGAATATTTCTGACTATGGATACTTAACCGAAGGTCAACATGCCCTTGAACTCAGAGTCGAAGATTCCTCTGGGAAAATTACAAAAGAACAACTGGTGGTACAAGTCGGGGGTGCAAATGATGTACCTACATGCGGATTCGTAAGTCCCGAGAATCAGACTGCATTTGAAGAAGGTGAGTCCATTTTATTTGAAGGAACGGCATTGGATTCGAATGTCGATGCTACAGAACTGTTGGTCACGTTTGCGTCAGATAAAGATGGAGAGCTTGGGGAAGGAACATTGGCCAGCAGTGGGGTAGTGGTCTTTGAAACAGATCAATTGTCCAACAATACTCACATTATATCGATGAGTGTCACGGATGAGGTGGGTGCTCAGTGTCAAGATACGAGAGTGATTTCTATTGGGACCCCTCCAACAGCAAACATCGTGGAGCCACTTAGTGGTGAGGTGTTTAGTTTGGGGACCGATATTTTATTTACAGGTTCCTTTACAGATTCAGAAGATTCTATGAGTGATGTGGCTGTTTCTTGGGTGTCTTCTTCAGGTGGTGAGATCGCTTCTGGAACGCCTGATTCTCAAGGCATACATCAATTTTCAAGCAATACGTTGGGAGCAGGTCTACACACCATTTCCCTTAATGCAAGTGATACAACGGGATTGGAAGGTTCAGATACTGTCACGATCCGAGTGAATACTCCGCCGACAGCCCCAATCGTAACTCTGGGTCCGGACCCGATTTATGGAGATGGAACATTGACAGCTGCAGCCAGTGGATCGACGGATGCCGATGGTAATGCTGTCACCTATGTCTATCAGTGGTTTGAAAATGGTGTGCTTCATTCCTCAACGTTAAACAGTATCAGTTCTTCAGATTTGGATGTCGATGAGTTGTGGACAGTCCGAGTGACTCCAAATGATGGATATACCGATGGTCCATATACTGAAGTCAATATTACGGTTTCGAATAGTGAACCGACATTGACGACACCGTTGGTATCTAGTTCCAGCGGGAGTGTGTACAATGACTCGATATTGACGTGTACATCGACAGCATCAGATGCAGATGAGGTTGTTGCGGCGACCTACAGTTGGAGTATTGGTGGTGCTACTGTGACGGGTTCAACGATTGATTTGAGTAATTACTCAGTGTCAGTGGGAGATTCGATTGAGTGTATCGCTTCTGTTTCAGATTCAAATGGTGGTTCAGCGACCAGTACGGGTTCTACGTTGATTGAGAATCGCTCTCCAAGTATTT
>CALDQI010000452.1:0-7364 GCA_937911635.1 uncultured Pseudomonadota bacterium
TTCCAGCAGTCAGTTCATCTCCATCGGTAATACCATCATCATCACTATCTGAATCCAATGGATCAGAACCTCCAACAACCTCATCTCCGTCAATGATACCGTCACCATCCGAGTCACTGTCGAGTGGATCGGTACCGCTAGAGGCTTCATCGCCATCGTTGATGCCGTCATCATCGCTGTCTGAATCAATCGGATCCGTTCCAACGGTTAACTCATCTCCATCGTTGATTCCGTCATCATCCGAATCACTGTCGATTGGATCGGTGCCGCCTGAAACCTCATCACCATCGGTAACACCATCATCGTCGCTGTCTGAATCCAGCGGGTCGGTGCCGCCTGAGAGTTCGTCTCCATCAGTCACACCATCGCCATCGGCATCGTCTGTTGTATTGTCTGGGTCGATTCCGTCCAATACCCCGTCATTGTCAACATCTGGATTGAGAGGGTCATCATCCACTAGGTCATTCAATCCGTCGTCATCCGTATCAGAATCCAGCGGATCGGTACTGCCACTAGACTCATCACCATCGCTCAAACCATCTCCATCGCTGTCTGAGTTAATCGGATTGGTACCGCCAACAACTTCGTCACCGTCAATGATTCCGTCATCATCACTATCCGAATCCAATGGATCTGAACCATAGGTGACTTCATCTGAGTCGCTCAGATTGTCATTGTCATCGTCATCATCGCACAGATCACCCAAACCATCTGAATCATTGTCTGCCTGATCTGGATTCGAGACAGCAGGACAATTGTCATTTCCATCATCGTATCCATCACCATCATTATCGGTTACATTGGGGTCCAATCCCGCATCGATCTCATCTCCGTCGAGCATACCGTCGCCATCTGAATCTGGGTTGTTGGGGTCAATTCCCAGAGCAACTTCATCACCGTCGTTGACACCATCGCCATCACTGTCTGGATTGGCTCCGTCAGTGTAGTAGGTATAGACTTCATCAAAGTCATCCAAACCGTCAGAATCAGAATCATCCGCGTTTGGATCCATTCCCAAACCAATCTCAGTATTGTCTGAAACCCCATCCTCATCGGTATCATCTTCAGAACAGACAAAGAGTCCACTCGCAGGATCAACCAAGGTAAAAATCCCGCTATCTTGAGAGTATGTATAGAAGGAGAAGGTTCCACCGGGGAAATAGCCCACTTCATCAAACTCTTTACTTCCATTCACCCACACTTCAACACTGAAAGTGTTGTAAATCATCGTAATGGTGTAAACAGTATAGGGAGACCATCCGGTGTATCCAAGATTTGTCGCTCGAGAAATCTCACTCATGGGTCCCGTATGACACCAGTGATCCCCCGAACTAAAAGCTCCAGTTACTCGACTCATCGCCAGACCTTCTCTCCCCCCTCCATTCGCATTGGGAGTACAACCACCATTGGCTTGATCTGCTTGTTTCCAATCAAACAAAATCCACTCTGAATTTGGATTATAGAAGTCTCCCTGCTCATAGCCCACTGCCCAACCAATGAAATCATCATCATTCGCAGCATTGACTTCAAGTGTGAACGTTGCTTCTACACCTGTTGCAGGGAGGGTCGATACATACACACTTGGCTTAGAGTTCTCTGACTGAGAGACCGTTCGCCCGCTGGAACTCAGCTGCCAGTTGGGAGCGGGATGTCCATCTTGAGTATAGTTTTCATAAAAGTCGAGTTCAAAGATGGCTTCGGTACAATCCCAACCACTTTCAATGGCGCAGGTATCATCACAACCATCTCCATTAATGGTGTTTCCATCTTCACAAGCTTCACCAGAATCCAATACTCCATTTCCACACACTGCGTGAGCTGCAGATTCCAAGACCAGTACTGACACCAACGATGCTGTAAAAAATTTCATTGTTTTCATGATTGACTCCATTTAATACGATAAAAAATCGGATGAAAGCATGTTATTTTGAAAATTATAGTGCAATTTAGTCCAAACATATACATTTTAGATTCAAATATCTCTCAATATCTACTATACATCTTCCTAAAAATGATTGAGGGCAGATATCATAAATTAGTGATAGAAGAATAGATCACTCCAATATCAACAAAATATGAGATGAGCAGTATGAACCATTTCAACTTTCACAGTACCGCAGAAGATGTCACCGATGGACTGGATCTAACCGGTCAAACATTCCTCGTTACCGGGTCAAACTCTGGATTGGGCAAAGAGAGCATTAGAGTACTCGCAATGCGCGGGGCAAGTATCATTGCCTGTGCGCGAACGATAGCAAAAGCCCAAGATACGATGAAGGAGTTGGGCATCGATGGCGTTCCTATTGCCTGTGATCTAGCCAATCTGAATTCTGTGACTTCAGCAGTAGAAGCCATCCGTGCCTTGGACACTCCCATTCAGTGCATCATTGCCAACGCTGGGATCATGGCTCTTCCAACCTTACATCAAGTACACGGATATGAAATCCAGTTCTTCACCAATCACGTGGGACACTTTCATTTCGTGACTGGTCTCATCGACTCATTGACTGACAACGGCCGTGTTGTCATTCTGTCCAGTAGAGCGCACGCCTATGCTCGTAAACAGGGACTAGAACTGGACAATCTCTCTGGTGAGGACGATTACAACGATTGGCGTATGTACGGACGCTCAAAGCTGGCCAACATCCTCTTTGCAAAAAGCATCAACAAGCGCTTTGAGGGTAGCAATAGGCGAGCCAATTCTGTTCATCCTGGGGTTATCAAGACAAATCTGGGTCGACATGTATTGGATAGAGAAGGTATGTATGAACAAATTCAGCGCACCATTCCATTGAAGTCTATTCCAGAAGGCACTTCTACGCAGCTCTTAGTAGCGACTCATCCTTTGCTAGAGGGTGTTGGTGGGCACTATTTTAGCGACTGCCAGATAGCTAAAACCATTCCACAAGGAGAAGATGATGCTCTAGCTGAGGAATTGTGGCATGTAACGGAAGCAATCATCGGGGATATCCTTGCATAATTGATGATACTTGAATACTTGTCCGAATATTGAGTTTACTAGAGTCTCCTAGACACTTCTTATTCAGATGACGGCTCCCCTGTTTCGATAGATTAGACCCACATATATATTATCCATCCATCTATTTGGACACCTTATGATCGCTACAATTGACTCTGTTGGCTTATTATTGGCTCTTGGACTGGTACTGGTCTCGATGTACATCATCAAATTTGCTTGTGACGCTTTTGAAGATGCTTCGGACTACCTTGGCACAGAGGTATACAAAATGGCGCCCGGAGTGCGTGGAGCAACCCTCGAAGCCATTGCAAGTTCCCTACCAGAGTTATTCACAACGCTGTTTCTGTTGTTTGTCTTTAACGATCAAGGAGGTTTTGCTGCCGGAATAGCCACCTGTGCAGGATCCGCAGTGTTCAATGCCGTCGTCATCCCCGCAGTGTGTATTTTAGCGGTCACCATCAAAGGGGTCGATGGAAATATTATCGATTCTTTATTGTTGAAACGGAGCACAATTGTCCGCGACGGTTTCTTCTTCGTCGCTGCAGGAATTTGCTTGGTGGGATTTCTAAGCACGGGCAACCTTACCTGGTGGATGGGATTGATACTCATTGGCTTATATGGCATTTACTTTTCCGTTCTCATGCGTGGGATTGGCCAAGATGAAGATGAAGAAGAAGATGACGAAGATGACGAAGATGACGAAGATGACGAAGATGAAGATGACAACAAGATCAATATATTGACTGCCGTACTGACATTTAACTTCAATCACTTATTGTTCGGAGGACAAGAATTTAATGCAGGTAGAGCCTGGGCTGTACTTGGGATGGCGACTGTGACGATTGCTGGGGCCTGCTATCTTCTCTCTGAATCCGTCATGCTTTCAGCTGAATCCCTCGATATTGCCCCCTACTTTACAGCCGTTATTCTAGGGGCTGCAGCAACGAGTGTCCCAGATACAATTTTATCGTACAAAGATGCGATGAAAGGAGACTATGATGATGCAGTCGCAAACGCAGTGGGCTCAAATATCTTTGACATTTGCATCGCCCTGGGACTTCCACTTGTACTGTACACAGGTCTCAACATGTTCAATGGTCAGGATGGCTCCATATCAATGGCGACAGCCAATATGGAAACCGGTGGAGGTGTACAAACCCTTCAAATTGTATTGATTATGATTAGCCTTGCAATTGTCGGACTATTTTTGAGTGCGCCTAAGGAACACGTCCATGGAGAAACCATGCTGAAAATCGGTAAAAATCATGGTTTTGCAATGATTGGTGTTTATACCCTGTGGACGGGGTATATCTTGATGCAAATCCTGGCCTGATGGAGTGTATCTTCATGACTCATTGTACAATCATCGGGTCATATTTAGACAATAAGAACGTTTAGACATCCGCTATGTTGTCACTTTAATCCTATCCTGTGACGATTTCTCCGAATTCTCTGAGACATGGCCGTAGGGATCCAAAGCATTCTAGATCTACTTCAATGTATTTATGTTGCAGGGGTTTGTTGAGATCGCACCTGGTCAATTTTCTGTCTGAGATTCTGGCAACCATCCACTTGACTCTGAGCGAATCTCACAGGCCATTTTCGTCTTTCGGACAAATCTTTTGCGCGTTTTGCATACTTAAATGCTTTACTCCACATGTCCTCACATTGATCAATATCCACAGCGGACTGACTCAATAAATCGGAACACAACCTTTGATAGATATCCGACAACGCACAGAGTACTTTTGACATATGCTTGTCCAAATGCCAGAGATCAACCAATTCTAAGTCTCTGAGGTACAATCTGCTCGCCGTTTGAAGATCTCCAATATCATCATACATCTTCGCATATTGACCATATCCGGCAGCCAACCCATCCCAATCTTCAGATCGTGTCATCAGTGGAATCGATTCTTCATAAAAAGGTTGTATCTTTGTTGCAAAGTACGTCCTCTCTTCTTCCATGGTCATCGCCCCACGATCGACTCCCCAATTCCAATGGAAAAATGGGTAGAGTTTTAGCAAACTCCCCAATGCAAACTCTTGTGCAGGTGACTCTGACATCACTCTCAATTCTGCGATCCACTGCAACACCAACTGATCTTCCGTAGTCTGGATTGTGAAAGAATTTAGAAGGATCTTTGAAATCTCTGGTAGATATGGCAACAACCCTTCCCCATACTCTTTAAAGACCGAACACCATGGTGTGTGGCAGTTCTGAGACAAACTTCGAACGATGGGAAAGGCATCTTCATCGTTTGAAGACGCGGCACACACATCCAATAGAAGGTCCGCAAAAAGTTGAATTGCAACCTCTCGATTCGATGTCGGAGCACTCTGTTGAACCTGCAGTGCACCCAAGTTCGGAGAGGAAAAACGACTGTACTGCTCTTCAGGATGGTAACACATGGACAATGCATATAGTTTTCTGAACCGCCATTGAACCTTCTGCTCTAGTTTCGAGAATACACGCTTTACATCTTTCGATTCAAATAGATCCACCAACTCTGGCCAAGCAAATGTCGCATGTAAATATTCAACATAATCCGGTAGGATACCGATGAAGTAATGCTCTTCTTTTGGTAAATGCAACAGTTCTTTTGCATGATAGAATAGACGTTTCAATGGTATCATCGTTGATTCTTGCGACGATCTTTGCAAGATAGATTTGTGAATGTGAATAGCGGACTCACGGGGCAATTTTGTAGAGGTATACTGCATCCGTTCTAGCAAAACGGACTGTGTCAACTGACTACCGAACTGAAACACCCCTGATTCTCCAAGTACATCATACACGATTGGTTGTTGCCATTTACGCTCCAATTGATCCAAGATTTCCAAGACCTGCATCATGCGCATGTCCAATGCAATCGATAGTTCCTCTGCATAGAAAAACATGTCGCCGCAAATGCTGGCACACTCTAGCAACATCCGACTACTGTTATCCAATGCATTGATACGGTCTTCTTCCCACTGAGCAAAATCATTTGGCAACACCTTGGCAATAGACTTCTCGACCAAAATGGACAAATCATCACTCGGAACAATATTAAATTCAACATCCAGCTGTAAGAACTTCTGTTTGAGATTTTGTCGGAAGAAATCCCGGCGCGGATGCAAGGACAAGCAGCAGCCGACTTGAAGCGGCTGGTTACGGATGGCCTGAACGAGGCTGGCCTTGACTTTGAGACAGCGCACTCTTACGTGACGCCCCGTCGCCTCACACTCGTCATCGATGGCCTGCCGGGCCGCACTCCGGATATCGCCGAAGAACGCCGGGGGCCACGCACGGATGCACCGGAAAAAGCCATCCATGGGTTCCTGGGGTCAATTGCCTTGACCCTCGACGATGTTGAAAAGCGCGAGACGGATAAGGGCCAGTTCTACTTTGCGGTTCTCAAGAAAGAGGGGCAGAAAACAGAATTGCTGCTAAAAGATCTTCTCGAAGAGGCGCTCGTCAAACTGCCCTGGCCGAAAAGCATGCGGTGGGCGGACACCACAGTACGCTGGGTGCGGCCCGTTCATTCTATTTTGTGCCTGTTCGGTGGCCAGGTTATCCCCGTGACTTTCGGTAGCTATACCGCGGGAAACCAGACCCGGGCGCACCGTTTTCTCACCAGCGCCGTGGTCGAAGTCACAGATTTCGCAGACTATAAAAAATCTTTGGAATCCGGCTATGTGCTGTTGGACCGAGAGGACCGTAAGGCCAAAATCAGGGCAGGTGCGCAAGCGCTTGCGGCTCAGGAAAACCTGACCTTCAAGGATGATCCGCCGTTGATTGATGAAGTCGCCGGGCTCGTTGAGTGGCCGGTTGTGCTGGCAGGTGACATTGACGCGGAATTTCTGGAAATCCCTGCCGAGGTCCTAGCGACCACCATGCGGAACAACCAGAAATACTTCACCTTGCAGACCAAAGACGGGGATTTTGCCAACAAGTTCCTTTTGGTCGCCAACAAAGAAACCCCAGATCGCGGGGCGGCCATTGTTGCGGGTAACGAGCGCGTGCTGCGGGCCCGGCTTGCCGATGCCAAGTTTTTTTGGACCCAGGACCGAAAGGCGACGCTTGAGAGCCACACCGGGCAACTCACAAATATCACGTTCCACGCCAAGCTTGGCTCGCTCGCGGAAAAAATGGCGCGCGTCGGCAAGCTGGCTGACGCATTGGCCGGCATCGTCGGCGCGGACACCGGACAGGTCTCCCGCGCGGCTCACCTCGCGAAAGCCGATCTAGTCAGTGCGATGGTCTGCGAATTTCCCGAAGTGCAGGGAGTTATGGGCCAATATTACGCCCGCAATGATGGAGAGGATGATGCCGTTGCCATGGCGATCGCGGAACACTATTCTCCAGCTGGTCCATCTGATGCTTGCCCCTCAGGTCCCG
>CALDQI010000453.1:0-4972 GCA_937911635.1 uncultured Pseudomonadota bacterium
ATACGGTGGTTGGGTTTTGGACTGTCAATCTTCATGACGGAAGACAAAGTGGCTTCATCCTTACAATCTGGGGAGAGTGGTGGCACAACGACGGGAAGTTTTGACCATCGTTGAAACTCCATTGATGGCACCCATACACTTTTAGATGTGAGCGCCTCTGTTGTACAGGAGGGGGAACTGCGAAAGCCTTTTGTATTCACAAAGATGTGATGGTGCTCATCACATTGTTGTGTTGGGATACGCGTTTTCGGTGCCAGTGTTGATACCGTATCTGTACAGGCGGTGGTTGGGATGAGTCCAGTTTGTGCACAGACCTCAAGTACAGTCAAAGAGTCGGGCTTGTTTGGGGTAACAAAAGGGTCTTCGAGGCGTTCCATAATTTCAAAGAAAACCGTACCAGCGGCTTCAGATCCGATGAGGTGCACACTGGAATCATGATTCAGATTGCCAAACCAAACCGTTGCAACATAGTCTTGTCCCCACCCAGCCGTCCAAGCGTCGTGAAATCCAAAACTGGTACCGGTTTTCCAGGAGAATGGCTTTTGTTGAGACGTATATTGCATCCGATCGGGGAAGTCCGGTCGATCTCTTTGGCGCAATGCTTCTCCTGTAAGCCAGCTAGCCCCATCAGAAATCGATTGGGTTTCCATCATGGTAATGGATGGGAGTAGAGGTTGCTCTAAATCTGATGGGGTTAGCAATTGCAGAGGCGTCATCTTTCCGCCACCGGCCAAAATGGTATAGGCCTGCGTGAGTTCAAGAGGGGTGACTTCCAGTCCTACAGCCGCTGACAACCCAAGTTGATCTTTTCGTCGTTCATACTTTCGGATCCCGAGTCCGCTCAGGTGATGTAAGAACTCGTTCAAACCCATTTCCGACAGCAGTTCAATAAAGGGAATGTTGTACGACTGCGACAACGATTCTCGTAATGTGACCAAACCGTGGTAACTTGCTCCATAGTTACGTGGTTGATAGCCTCGGAAATTGTGTGGGATATCTTCCATGATACGAGACGGTGTTGCCAGACCCAAATCAATAGAGAGCGCATAGAGAAATGGTTTGAGGGTTGAACCTGCAGAGCGCGTGGTTGAATACGATGCAATCGTAGATCCATGTTCCCCTGACCAATAGTCAAAGTTTCCAATGAGACCTCGTATCTCTCCTGTATGACGATGAGCAATTACGATGGCCGCATTGTGAATGCCTCGACGATGATAGTCTGTGTATCGATCGGTCAGAATACTTTGTATGGTAGTTTGTACTGTAGAATCCAACGTCGTCTGAATACGTGCAGAAGGGTCTAGGCTGGGCGCTAGTTGATCCATTAAATGCGGCAAGTTCCTAGGAAACGAACGAGCATTGGTTGGTACGGGCAGGTTGAATACACTGGCTTCAATATCCGTACCTGCTTCAATGGGTAGATTGTCAGTGGAAAGAAGTAGCCTAGCAATGTGATCTCGACTTCTTTTCAGACGTCCCGAGTTGTATTGAGTGGGGTAACGAGAGTTGGGATTTTGGGGGATTGCGATGAGAAGCGCGATTTGATGGGCTTCTAGATGTTTGGGTAGTTGACCAAAATATGCCAACGAGGCTGCTTCAATGCCTTCAATATTGCGACCAAATGGAATGAAGGTCAGATAGAGTTCTAAGATTTCTGTTTTGGAAAAGTGCCATTCGAGCTGTACGGCTCTCCAGGCTTCGACTATTTTTGAACGATAAGTGCGCGGTCGGGGTTCCACAATGCGAACCAGCTGCATGGTGAGTGTGCTGGCTCCCGATACAATTTCACCCGACAGTATATTTTGAACCAGTGCTCGAACTATAGAGAGTGGGTCAAATCCAGTGTGCCAGTAAAAGCGTTCGTCTTCAATCGCCAATAATGCGTCGACATATGCAGGGTCAATACGAGACAAATCAACTTGTGTCCGCCATCGCTCATCAGGGGCCAATTGAATGTGCGCGACAGATCCGTCACTGTATAGCAGCATCGGAGAGTGGCTTTCCTGCAATCGCTCAGGGAGTGCAATGGTTTCAAAAGAAATAAGGAGACTGAGTCCACCACCGATGAGCAGACCCAATCCCCATTTTGTATATCGTGACCAAACAGCCATTGAGTTACAGCTGTTTGCCTTCCCACGCACCAGAAATTGTTACGATAGACCCTCTGTGCCTAGACCAGATGGTATCGTCATACATGGCTTCGATGCTGACAGGAGGTATGGTAAAGGTTCCACTGGTGGTCGCTCTAGACATATATATGATATCTTTGCTTTGTCCTCGAGCTAAGTCACCAAAGATTTCGATCTGATTGTCTTGAATGGTCAGATACTCTGATTGCCACAACTCGTTGGACACGTAATTGCCGGGGGTGATGCTGTTGCTATTGAGATTTGGATTTTGAATCTCCCAACCGGCTGGGATTCGGTCAACAAGAGCCAGCTCATTCAGGTCTTTACCACTTGTATTGGTTAAAGAGAGGACGACGACGACTTCATCACCGAGGTTTTGCGTTTCTGGATTGAAAACACTACCATCCATGTTTCGGTAGGACCTCACAATTTTGATCCCTTGATCCCCATATTCATGTTGACCGTCTGCGCGGACACCTTCCGTAGAGATAATTAAGAATCCATCCGATCCACTCCCTTTTAGGGAGAGTTGATTGCCGTTGCGTTCTGTGTCCCATACTGACCAAGAACGATTTCCTGTGCTTTCATTGATTGCAGTGAGAGTTTTGTTGTTTTTGGTGAGTGTGGGCGCTTTCCAAGAGGTGTCTCCGAGCACACGTTGAGCCATCGCATACGTACTCCATCCCATTGACTGTGTGGAGATGTAGCGATTTTTATACGATAGGATTGTGTTGTGTAAATCGAACGCCAACGTTTCACCCGCCTTCTCTTCATTGCCAAACATCTCTTGATGTAGGGCTAGGATAAGTCCCTTGGTGCGCAGACTGCTTCGGAAAGACCAATGGTCGTACCCACTGGATATCTTATTCAGTGCCGTTAGATTTTTGAGCTCCGATTCATAGGTCCGATCGCCGCTTAAATAGAGTGCGGTTTTCAACATGAATTCAGACTCATAGTTTCGTTGGACTCCGGATTCTAGCAATGCGCGAATGGCAACCGGTTTGCCTTTTCCGACTCGCGCCAACAGATAGTGTGCATAGGGTTTGGTGCTCGGCATGTAATAACGATAGTATCCATAGTCATAGCTGCCGTCTGTGACGCGATCGAGATAGCTGGTGGTACCATCTAAGAGACTCTCCATAACCGGATGACCGGCATCCTTTGCATCGAGTAAGACATGCGTTGCATATGCGGTACCCCACGGGTGAGACTCTCGCGCTCCAGGCCAGTATCCAATACCGCCATCACTGGTTTGCATTGATGCCAGTCGTTCCACACCCGACTTGACCATTTGCTCAATGGGCTTGTCTTGTATCGCGGTGGGGTCAACAGTGCGCAGGATATCGGCCGCAGAGATCAGTGGGCGCAAGGAGGATGAAGTTTGTTCAACACAACCGTATGGATAGCGGATCAAGTCTCTTACGCGGACCAGAGATTCAGAATACGGATTGTTGGTACTCCAAACCACGGTATCTTCAACAGACCAACCTTTGAGGTAGGGAGTGAGATCAGCGGTTCCTTTGAGATTGCTTCCCAGAACAGAACTCAGCTGAATGTTTTGGAACTCACGAACCGTAGGCTTTTTTGAGCCGAAAGGAACTTCCAGTTTCTCTTCAGATTTGAGCGAGCCATCGGCATTTTTCGCGTTGACGGTAAAGGTGGCAAAACCACTTTCCGCCAGTGCACGTGCTTTGAAGACCAAGACCTTTTGTTCGTCCGCTTTGATCTTGACCGTAGTACTGTCTTTTCCTAAGAACTGGATGGTCTTTGCTTTGATGGCGTCGGTGCGCCCCAATGGGATTGTGCTCTCAGCGTCCATTGAGAGTGTAACGGTTTGCTCTTTGCCACTTAAGTTGGTGATGAACACCGGTACGTCAAAGATGTCACCTTCAGTGAGGAAGCGCGGTAAGGTAGCCTGCATCGTTAGAGGATCGCGTACCAACACATTTTCATCAGCCGAGGCAAAACGAGTGGGAGAAGCGGTCCAAGCCATGACACGTACAGAACCGCTGTACTGAGGAATGGAGAAGGTGGCAGAGGCTTTGCCACTGGAGGCAACATCCACCAATCCAGACCAAAGGGCGACGGGTTTCACAACTTTGGCTTTGCGTCGTGCGTCTCCGCCATCCGCGCCCCCACCAGCTGGAGCAGAATCCATAGAAGGAGACGAGATACCCCATCCGACGGTTTCGGCAGTGTTTACATCCAATGGCATCTTGGGAAAGAGGGCATCAGATGGATCCGGCGTCTTAAAGTTTGTCAGAGAGAGGAGACCTTCATCGACAACAGCGACCATAGCAACCGTGTCCTTCTCTACAGAATCACCCAAATCCAAATCCACTGTCATCTCTGTGTTTGCTTGGACTTCGGTGGGTGCACTGATGGCAAGGTTGTGGTAAAACTGTTTGCTGCGTACCTTGATGGGTTGTGTACCGAATGCACGAGACGGCATGTAGGCCATTTCTGAGTCACTGTGTGCGTCTTTGACCATCAGAGCCGTTACGTAGACCGTATTTTGGAAGGGTTGTCCAGCCAGCGAGAATTGCCAGTCGATTTCACCGGCCTCTTCAACATCCATCCATTCTTTACGAATGATGCCATCATTTTCGACTGTCCATAAGATTCTGCCTGGATAAGGAGCAACAGTGGTTGCAGTGGCTGTTTCTTGAAGGTTCATTGACGTCGGTGTACGAATGTCTAAGTTGTCCGGTCTGAAAGGATCTGGGGTTTGAACTCTGGATCTTGAGTACCAGTAGTCATAGCTTCTTGAGAGATCGAGGAAGGTGATGCTCGAACCCGCTTGGGCTCGGATTCGATACTCTTCGATGTCTCTATCCCCGCGG
>CALDQI010000454.1:0-5417 GCA_937911635.1 uncultured Pseudomonadota bacterium
AATTAGTTACTCATCAGACAGGACCCGAAGGAAGAGAAGTAAAAAGGTTATATGTTGAGATATCATCAAATATTGAAAAAGAGTTTTATTTATCTTGTTTAGTAGATAGAGCTACTTCAAAAATTGCATTTATTTCAAGTGATCAAGGGGGCATAGATATTGAAGAGGTAGCAAGCAAGTCACCTGATAAAATTTTAACTACTAAAGTAGAATTAAAAGAAGTAATTTCAAATGATGAATGTGAATAACCGTTGGATGTAACTGCTCTACCCATCTTAAAAGGTGATCGTTTGTCTTTTCATCTCGCCAAGATTGAGACCATCTGTAGATGGGGCGATTCAAGCTGTGTAGTGTTCCCCAAGATTGTTGAGTGGATGTGATGGATATCTGTCTGAGCGATGTGTTGGAGGAGGGTGCTAAGGCATGAACTTCCCAGCCCTGTTTTGGTAAATGAGTGACCAGCTGTTCGATGACCTGACCCACACCACCAATCGTTTGAAAGGGATGTCCGTGACACACCAGCAGCATTCTTTTGGTGATGGTTCCTTTGTTCATTGTGAACGTCTCACCAGAATGCTTTCGTACAGTTCAATATATTGGTTTGTCATGTCGATGCTTGACAGAGGGGGAGTCGGGTTCCATTGTTCTGTAAAAATAGCTGTCATTGCGTTGGCGAGTTCCTTTTCACTACCCATTGTATACAGGATACCATCAATCCCATCTTTGACAATTTCTGGGATGCCGCCACATTTCGGCGCGATAATTGGGCACCCTACGGCTTTCGCCTCCAGTAAGATGATGGGGTAATTTTCATTCCATAGAGATCCCATAACCAGTGCATCAGCCTTTTGCAGAAGCTCGTAGATCGTGTTGTTTGAGACTCCATCGATGTGTTTATATGGTACGGATATAGGTCCCTTACCGACAAACAAAATGGGTTTGTTTTCACTTGGAAAGGCAAGTTTGTAAGCCGAGGAGACTAGTTGTGGTCCCTTGTGGTGAACCATAGACCCCACAAACAACAATCCATCCCCTCCAATATGGCTGTTCCAGTATCGGTTTCTGAGCAGCCCATGTGGAATGTTTTGGACGTTTTTCCAGCCTTGTTCATGTGCTAGGTCTTGTAGGAACTTAGATGGACTGATGACTTCACATCGCTTAGCAAGTCTTGAGAACTGCTCATTTCGGGCGTGTAGGTGCTTTTCCGCCTCGATATTTTGGGGCAGTATTTCGATAGAGAATGGAGAACGCAATTTGTGTGGTAGGCGTTTCCACAATCGATGGAGTGTAGTGGGGGAGATCACCGGTGACAGTCGTTCTGCGATTTGAATTAATAATTGACCGGATGTTGGAATCTGTGGACTCCATTGTGCGTAACAGGCGACACAATCTCCGGCACTTGGTGTTGTACAGAGGTGGGTCTGGTTGTGCAACAATGTTCCGCCAGCAGGACACCATCCCCACGCATCGTGTAAAGTCCACACCATGGGGCCTTCAAACGGGATCTGCGAACTTAAAAACTGCGTATGCTGAATGTGGATTAAGTCGGTATCTTCAGGAATGAGTGACGTGATTGTTCTTTCAATTTCAGGACGCCTCTCTGTCGATGACAATGGCACAGTAGGTACATTGTTTACGATTCTGTGGACTGATATGCCCATCCACTCTTCTGACAAAACGACACCATGCAGTTGACCGGGCTGTCTTGTCGCTGAAATGACGGTTGTATTGTGTCCGGCCGCCACCATTTGTCGTGCAAGAAGAGCTGTATGCTGTTCGGTGCCAGCATTTTCAAAAGGCGGGAAGCCGTGAACGAGATACGTAATGTTCATGAAGTGTGTACGTTGGTTGATGATTGTCGTATTGTGGGCGTTGAGTGGATGTAACCTCAATCGACTTAAACAGGCTAAGGAATCTTTGGATTCCCATGATTTGGCAGCTGCCGAAAAACGGTATCGTGCAATCTTGGAATCGAATCCGCAGGAAATAGAGGCCCTTGCAGGACTGGGTTGGACCTATCATCTGGCTTTGAAACGTGAAGATGCGCTCAGTCAGTTCTCCTATTGTCTTGGTATTGAACCAGACAACATCGAGTGTATACGAGGAAAGTCGAGTGTGATCTTGGCTCAAGGTGATTCAAAGCTAGCGAGACTCTGGCTTGATAAAGCGTTGATGATTGCACCAGATGATCCAGAGGTCTTGGTTTCAGAAGCCATTTGGATGCTCGCTCAAGGAGAGATCAGTAAAGCCAGTCGACAACTTGAGATGGTCATTCGCAGAGTTCCGGACAACGGTGGATATAGACTGCCATATGCCGAGGCGTTGCTCCGAGAAGGCCGGTCCAAGGATGCCCTAGAGCAAACTGAATTGAGTTTACAAAGTGAAATACCCAGACGTACTCAAGCGATGGTTTGGATTTTAAGAGCACGAGCACTATTGGCGATCTCTTCGTCCGCTGGAGAAGATTGTTCACAGTTGAGCACCATTAATGCATGGGTTGCAGAAGCTGAGCGAGCGCTCGGTGAGGCGGAGTCAACTGGCGTTGAAGTACCCAATTCAGCGATGATCAATCGGCAACTGGGGCGACGACGCACCACGTTGCAAGAGAAATGCCCAATGGGTCAAGGTGGTGGTTGAGCACCCGATTGACTCGTTAGAACAAGGGCTCATGACCATTTCTGTACTAAAATGTAAAAATTTGTCTTCAAACTATGTTATATTAAAAAATATCAGATCTGCTTTACCACACCTAGTTTATGTATTCGACTGTTTTACCATATACAGCTCTTCGTCCGCTGCGTCTTTCTATTGGATGTTTGCCGAAGGTCTCCATTTTAAGGAGACGGTCTAGGCGAGCCTTTACCATGATAGAGATCGTCATTGCATTGGGGATTTTGACCGCCCTTGCTGGTATCGGCTGGGGAACGATGCAAGAGTATTTGCCGCGTTTTCGGTTGGTTCGAATTGCGAAGCACTTTCGTTCAGAACTCATTTCGATGCGTCAGATAGCAGTGCAGACCAATCGAGAAACTCGATTTCATCTTCTTGCACACAGTGGTGGTAACTGTACTGATCCAACCCAGTGGGGCGGGGCGTGGGAGATGTCTGTTGGTGATCAAGTGATGGGGTCGACGGCATGGGATCTTTTACCAGAAGACAGTATGGAAGACGGTACCGATGATGAACAAGGAGACGCTTTGGTGAGTTTCTTCGCTGGCGGGACACACTCTGGTAAAGACGTGTGCTTTCAGGATTGGGGCTTATTAACGGGGCCGTTTTCCGGTAACAATCGCGATTCTATCGTCTTTTCTCCGAGAGGGTGGCTCCGGAATCCATCTGGAGATTTCAATGCGTATGGCTATATGGAGTTTCATTTTTACAATCAAGAGGCCACTCGTTCTGGTGTCATGGATGCTGTAAAAGTCCAGGTGAGTCGTGCCGGTATGATTCGATTGGTTAGGGTGCCTATGCCCCACAATTTTAATTCCATCGGTACTTCTGTTACGAGTTCAGTCCAATGAAAGTGTTGTTTACGCCATCGCTCTTGGGTACTCGACGTAGCAGTAGAGGATTTACCCTTATCGAGATCATGGTGGCTTCCGCTGTGATGGGGTTCGCTTTGGTTGTGATGATCTCTCTTCATTCACAGGCTGTCAGATCCAATATGCATGCAAAGCGCATGACGGACTGTACCTATCTGGCTCAAGCACAGCTGGAGCAGTTGCATGCATTACCGTGGACCAGTAGTTCGACACCCTCTCAACTGGTGGATGCCGGTGTAGACAGTACATCTCCATGGGCATACTTTGAGCATCCAAGTGCTGGATCTCAGCCTCCCGCTCGGTCGTCAGGTAATGGTCCGACGACAAACTATGCCTTTGGTCCCTTGGCCTATTACGTTTCTTGGGACATTGAAGTGATGGACACAAACTCCACTTGGTTGAAGATGATGGTTCGCTGTCAGTATTTGGATCGTAGTTTCAATCAGTGGCACGGTACGACCGTGTCCTCTTTTCGTTTTCGGGATTCCTAAGTCATGAGAGTTCGAACTTTTAACAGTCTTGGAAAGCGCAATCGACGTGGTTTTACCATGGTCGAGTTGGCGATTTCTGTTGGGATGGCCACATTTATCGTTCTTGGGATGTATGGGATTTTTACCATTCAGACGCAGCAACTCATGAATCAAGACATGCGGATGGAAATGCATCAGAATGGTCGTTTTGCCCTCGAGATACTCTCGAGATCGATACGAATGGCGGGTTTTGGTTCCCGAGGTACCATTGTTGGAGTGATGGGTGCAGGGGGCGATGGGAATGCGCAGGAGACTGTGGTGTCCTATGATGGCTACGGCACCAATGGGTCAGATGCGATTACGGTGGCTTACATGGAACCGTCGTTGGTGATGAATTCAACGTATGGAGCAATTCCTAGCTGTACGACCTCTACGATGGTGTTCAATCCAAGTCACCTCGATTACTTCGACAGACTGCTGCAGTTTCGATCAGGTGATCTCTTGATGTGTTATGACTACGCGGCGATTGGAACCAACAATACGTATTTGTGGGCGATCACGGCAGATGCAAGTACGACGTCTCCATTTGGCACCATTAATGTTGATGCATCGGCTGCTACGCTGTCTGACTTCTCTGGCGTTTGTTCTGCTTCATCCAATATATCTCCGTCGATTCAATGTTCCAAAGGTCAAGTGATGACCTTTTACATCGATGATACCGATAATGCAATTGGACCTGGGACGCCAACTCATCCAGTGTTGATGATGGATCTGAACAACAACTTTCCGAATAACGATGATGTTCCATTGGTAGACAACGTAGAGGATCTTCAGGTTCAGTACTGTGTGGATGGTGGCAACAATGACACTGATTGCTCCATTTTCAGCAACTGGGCCAATGCTGTTACGACTGGAAGTGCAGATGATGTCTGGATGGTCCGAATTATGTTGGTATTGCGATCTCCCAAAGAAAACTTCCAAGATTTCACGTGGTCGGGCAATGTTCGGCCCGCTGTCGGGAACAACACGGCTTCGTCAACGGCAGACGGATATTACAGAAATGTTGTTGTCACAGAGGTCACCGTTCGCAACAACCGTCTCTTTTAAACCACTATTGTTCTTTGTTTACCTGCTCTAAATTGCACGCTCATTCATTTGCTCATTTCTAATTTCTACGTAATTATAAACTTCACCATTATAAGTGATACCTATTTTTCCATCGTCAGTCATCATGGGTTGTTGACCACTAGCAATATCTATAATTGACAGCCGACGATGACCTAAAATTGCTGATGTTTTGACTAGAATGCCCGAGCCATCTGGGCCTCTATGTGAAAGTTTATTAAGAGCTTTTTTCGTTCCCTCAATAAATCTTGTATGCTCTAAATTTCTGTTTAATGAGTTG
>CALDQI010000455.1:0-4797 GCA_937911635.1 uncultured Pseudomonadota bacterium
TAAGGGCATCAAACTGCGATGGAGTTCCCGAGACCATCTCATCAGGGTTGCTACGAATGGCAACGATCCTTGGTTTATCGACGATATATTCAGTGGCCAGATAGCGTGGGGCTTCTGAGAAGAGACCTCGAAAGCAGCCAGTTGAGCCAATCGAAAGTCCCAGAAACAGTAGATAATGTGTTGATGAACGATGAGAACTTCGTATTAGTAGGTTGCCTCGAGACCAAGTGTCGGAATGATCGGTAGGGATGCAATATCCACCAATTCACTGTAGTCATAATTGTAGGTGGCAATGAAGGGGTTGGCACGTGAAGTGGCGTTATAGACATCCAAATAGAGCATCCAATCCACCCATTTTCGAGACCAAACCTTCTGTGCTCGCACATCCAATCGAAAGAAGGCAGGGTATCGTTCAGAGTTCAAATCTCCTCGAGTTGCGGTGAAGTATTGCTCTCTGGGAACGTATACCCCATAAAATGGCGTGAATGGTTGACCACTGGTGGTCTGAACTCTTGCTGAGACTTCCCAATCTTTACCGAGTTCATAAGCCCCGACCGCCGTAAAGGAAATCGGCATGTCGTAGTCACTGGGAAAGAGTCGCCCATTTTCATCTAGACGCATCGCTTTGGAGAGTGTGACTGAAATCCAGCCCCACCACGGTTGATCGGAGGGGCGATAACGAAACAATCCTTCCCAACCATAGGCGAGTCCTTGCACACCCAAATAGTAGGGCTGAAGTTCTGTGGTAACGGTGTCCCCATCGTTGTAGGTGTCCACCTCTAAGTCTCGAACCACCAGATCTTGCATCCATCCACCAAATATTGATGAATCGATGTGGAGTCCACCGGTCAGATTGGTCTCCATTCCCACTGAACTTTGCCAAGCCTTCATGATCGCGAGGTCAGGATTGCCGATCCCCTGAGCGTATCTTTCTAGGGGAGGCAGTTGTGTATAGCGACCGACGGCGCCTTTCAAAAGAATATCGTCGGGCATTTGGCGACGGACGGATAGTCTTGGTTCTGGTTGGAAGGTGGTTTGATCATCCCAGCTGTATGCGGCCCCTCGAAGTCCCAATCCGACATACCAGAGTTCGCTTTGCCATTGCGGTTCGACCCACATCGAAGCGACCATCTGTTGATCCTCCGTTCGAATCTCGACCACATCGTCATAGTCTTCTACATTAAACGTTTCTTGGAAGTCTTCGGCTTCAAACCAACGGTGGGTGAATTGTCCTCCGGCAACGATGGCAGATCCTGCCCCCCATTCGGGCATGAGCCATCTGTCGGATCGTCTGACAACCACACTGGGTCCACCAACACGTCCACGATAGGGCCCTTGTCTGGAGAGCCACCAAGCCCCGAGGAGGTTTTGCTGTGATTCTGTGCCGCCAGCGATCCAAGTTTGGTGAGAGTGCCGACCGTCGTTGTGACGCCATAAGAGGCGTGTCCTCCAAAATTGGTTGTCGATCCAATGCTCGGGATTGTAAGACAAATCTGCATCTTCCCACGCCAATGGATCAGGTTCACCATCTCCATCTAGGTCATAGCGTCCTTCGGAAAAGTAGAGGGTGTCCCGCGAGGCCAAATAGAGGATGCTCAGTTCATCGCTGCTGGAGAGCTTATATCGAAGATCTGCAAACTGATCCCAGTATTGTGGGGCTATATAGGCTGCTTCGTATCCTTGCCCACCGGCGCGCTTAACAGCGATTTTGCTGGCTGTGGAAATCAATCCACCCACCCATGAATAGCGCCCAGCTGCTCTCAGAGTCCACTGGTCATTGATCTTTTGTTCCAGAGCGAGTCCACCGTCTAAGAAATCCACCCGCATGTTGACCTTTGTACCCTCTGTTGGTGTCGTATTGGTCCTTACATTGACAACGGCTTGGGTGACTTCACCGTAGTTCGATGGCATCCCACCCGGAAAGAACTCAATGTCGTCGATGAAGGAGGGGATGATGACCGAGCGTCCAACCATCGTGTGGAACATGTAAGGTACAGGCATACCATCTACGAAGAATCCCGTGTTGATCCCTTCCGCTCCGCGAACAACGATCGCACCCTCAGCAATGTTTGGACGAGCCACTCCCGGTAAACTTTGCAACGCACGAACGGGATCACCAAAGGTGCCAGGAACGCGTTTGAGCTCTTCACTAGTGACGACGTGTCTTGTGATGGCGGCTGTTTGCTGTTCATCCTCAACGATTAGAAAAGAGGGAGACTCCAATCGAATTCGAACGGTGGTTCCGTTTGAATTGTCGATGGTGAGTGGAATCGCCTTCTTGCCATACTCTTCGTGAAAGACTTGAATGGTGTTGCTACCTGTGTTGCAGTCCAACGTGCTGCGGCCCTTCGCATCGGTAATGCGTTTTGTTGTCAGAGAATTATCACAATGTACCGACGCATATTGAATGGTCTTTCCCGTCGTGGCATCGACAACTGTAACGTTGACGGGCGCTGCGAAGACTGTTGTGGTGAACAAAAATAGCATGTTCTACCATAGCACGTATAACTGTTCGTTGAATGTTCGTATAGATTTCAAAGTGAAGTTCTTGAACACAATAAGCATGTGTCTCTCAACAATGTATTTGTAATTGGAGTGAGATTATGCTGCAGAAATAGAGTGCCGACAGATTGAAATATGATCGAACTGATCAGCGACAATCGAGAAACCAAAGGGCACGAGCTGTCTGTCTGGGTCGTAGTAGACATAGTATCCATGTACATCGATCATCTTCGAATGAACCTGCTGTAGGATCATGATCGATTCTACATCCATATATGTTCGAACGATGTCAGCTGAGATGAGGAATGCAGCCAACGTTTTCAAAGGGATGTGTATGTTAATGGAGCCCAACACTTTTGGTCGTAAGTATGGTAGGTCATCGATAAAAACGCATTCATAGGGACTGAACAATCGATTGTTTAAAAAGGCTCCACCGTCGTCATAGTATAAAAGGTGTTCTTCACCGGAACGGAACATACAGGTTGTCTGCGCGACTCGAGATCCTTTGGTGGGTGAAGAACAGGGGATGTACGTTGGAAAACTACGGTTGGATAAGCCCTGTCGCTTGAGTTCCCACTGTATCGAATCGGCTTGGTGTCTTTTCAGCTTCATTGTTCTCTCCAAGGTGTACTATTTTCCTCGACTCTATTTTCAACAACTTGATACAAAGATACTTCAAATTAAATTTTTCCGTTCTGACTTGGTTTGAGATACACTGTTCTATCGCTCAAATCTTGTATACAGCTGATTAGGAGAGAGGATGTTGTTCTTTGTTGCTCTGGCTTGCACCGCAACCAACCCATCTGCGTATGGCAATGGAAAATATGATACGGCTTCAGAGCCATCGTCAGAGGTGGTAGACACTGGAAGTACGACCGATACAGAAGATACTGATAATGTCGATGATACGACGGATACGACTGATACGACCGACACACAGGACACTGAAGACCCCGTAGATCCAAATGCCATCGAGATCTTTGGAGGACATTTAGACAATCAAGGCAACGAGCATTATTTTGGTAATACAGCGTACTCTGTCGATTATGGTGGCGGGGAAACCTACACCTACACGTATGTGCAGTTTAGTAATCCACAGCGTTGGTTGGTTACGCAGAATGGAGCCGATACATTTGATGAGGCAGGGTACTTCAGTCGGTTTGATTGGAATGTTGATGGTACAGGGAATGTCTGGCTTTGTCAGACTACAGCGTATGCGGAGACGGCTGTTGCTGCCCAGAATACCCCCGCGGCAAATGCCTTCAATACAACATCGGGTTGTAACGGTGGTCCTTGGATTGAATTGTAAACCGGATATACGAATAATAATGAATAGCGGATTGGATGGTTTGCACAGATGAGTTTGGAATTTGATTTCCCATTGTTTCTATCACCAGAAGACTTGGATGCTCTTTTACAAAAGGGGTGGTTTCGAATGCGTGAAAACGTGTTTACAACTCATTACTACATTCGAAATGCAGATCTATTGTCCACCGTATGGCTACGTTCTTTACTGACCGACTATCGATTCAGTAAATCGCAACGTAAGCATCTTCGAAACTTGCACAGGCGTTACGATATCCGCTTTGCTCCGCTGCAGTTGACTTCAGAGCATGAGGCCTTGTATCAGCGTTATCTGAGCGTAGCGAAGGGAGACCGGTCGGCTTCTGTAGAAGGAGTGCTGGGTGATGTTGAGAGCGTTGTCTTTCAATCCCAGATGCTGGAAGTTCGAGATCTACAAGACAACAATCGATTGATTGCGATGAGCATTTTTGATCTCGGGGGTACGGCAATACAATCCATTGTTGGGATGTATGAACCAGAATACAATCATGAGTCTTTGGGCGTATACACCATGCTTCTAGAAGTGGAATGGGCGATAAGTCAAGGCTATGAACTGTATTACATCGGTTACTTCACACCCGGATTTTCCACATTTGATTACAAGCTACGGTTGCAAAATATTCAGTTCTTCAATCCCGATAGTCAGCGGTGGTTCGCCATTGATCAACTCAACACAGAGTTACTGTGGTCAAGTCAGCATGTACAGCGACTCAAAAAGGTCCAAGAGTATCTTACGTCTCATGGGCTGGAGAGTACAATTCGACTGAACGTCTTTTATGATACCATCATTTTACATGCGCTGGGAGAGACCTACCTGGATGAACCAATATTTCTGGATATGCGCTTGCAGCCCAATCTTCGAATGGGTCACCTGTGTTACTTTTCGATTCAGGACCAAGCGTATAAACTGTATTTGGTCGATTATGAGGCGCGTCACACGACCAACAGTCG
>CALDQI010000456.1:0-3675 GCA_937911635.1 uncultured Pseudomonadota bacterium
TAACCCCATTGGCATTTGACCTTGGCACATACGGCTGGACATATGCCATTGACTTTTCAGGGGCTGCAAACGATGAAACCTCTATCTCCGGTATAGCCGAAGTGACCTTCCCCACCGTTTCAGATTGGCTGATTCCCATCTTTCAATCCAGTGGCGTTGATGTTTCTCAGTGCGTTCAAACTTTTGAGTTATCCATTTCTGTAGACTGACACCTCACTATTGATACGCATCTACGACGGACGGTCTCCACCGTCCGTTTGCTTTTTTTCCTACAAGGCGATGTATCGATAGAGAGATTACCACATCAACCGAAACACTCCAAACTATCATGACCAAAGATTAAACGGTACAGTATGGAACTATCACCAACAGTATTTAAGGGCTCTTTTCATGGGGTGATGAGTGGAGGAATGGCACGTTTGAACACACAATCTTATTTTTTCTTCTTACTGCCCTTGGAACTGTCATTGTTTACATACTGTGTACTATCACTTTCTGGATTCTCAACACTCTCTCGAACCTCATCATCGAAAAATGCTGCCATTGGAATAACTTTAAAATCGATCATGTGATAGCGTCGTTTATCCTCTTTTCCACGTTCTTTCAGTTGATCTTTACCTTCTTCAAAGTCAACCTCCCAGGTACCATTCTCGATCACTGCTTTACCATCCATATAGTCATCTTTTCCGACTCCTCCTCGTTCAAAGATGACAGCAACATCCTTACCACCATTGATAATCTCTACATTTGAATATCCAGAATACGCCTCATCTTCATCCGAATAACGAACGGATCTCGACCACGTTTTTCCACCATCCATACTCAGTTTGAGAGTTCCATTGGTTCGTTCATGATCAACACCATCAGGGTTGGAAAAAATCAAGTTATCCAATCCTGTATCCTCATTTTGAGAATGAAAGACCAGCCCAGAATGAATGCCTCTATCATAAAGCCCCTCATCCAAACGCTCTTCTGAGAAGGTCAAACCACCATCCGTGCTCACACCTACTCGTCTAGCATCTGAACCATTCGAACGTGCATTGATCATGATTTCACCATTCCCCATTTCAGTCACTGAGGCTTCTGTACTTTTGCTTTGCATTTTAGCGCCAATCTGAAATGTTTGACCAAAATCATCCGACAGAAGGAGGTGTGCCCTGGAGCCTTGATGAGCAACGATAACCAACCTTCCTTTGTTGGGATTGCGTTCTTTCACTAGCCCTTGTGAAGGTCCAGCACCATACCCTTGTGTCCCATGCTTTTTCATCTTCTTTACTTGATCAGTAACATTTTCTTTAGACCATGTTTTACCACCATCTTCCGATCGACTGACATACATCTCCTTCTGATGCTCTCCATTTTTATCACCTAAGTCTTGATGACCATAAAGAACAATTAGATCTCCATTTGGAAGAACCACAGGTGATGGTCCTGAAACAGAGTTGTTACCGTCTTCAGCTACGACCACTAAATCACCCCAAGTCTTCCCCCCATCTCTGGAACTTCGCATGACAATATCACAATCTTGATCATCATGATGACTATCCCACCGACCTTCTGCAAAAGCAAATACATCGTTCGAACCCTTAACTACAAGTGTAGGGACGCGAAATGCTGCATACCCTTCATATCCAGCTATAAAAGGAGGCGTTGTCTCTCTTTCATAGTTATCATTGCTGTAATCCTCGCGATTGAACAAAGGTACATCTTCTTCACAGTCGCTATGTGAAGTAGCTTTATCTTGATCGCTCTCCTTGGATGGTTCCTGAATTGGTCCGACGAATGGTCCATCTAAATCAGAAAACAATCCATCCAGCTGCGGAATTAGTTGAGTTGTCTCTTCTATCTTATTCTTCTTTCCCTTCTTTCCTTTTCCCTTCTTGCCCTTCTTTCCCTTGTTCTTCTTGTTCTTCTTGTTCTTCTTGTCCGGAGATTCTTGAACTGGACCAACAAATCCATCACCTGAATTTCCGATACTCCCGAGGATACTTGAAGCCCATTCAAATTCCTGAGCCCCACTCGTTTGATTCGATTGACCACTAAGACAGTTGTCTTGAAGCTGCTCTTGCATGAAACTATTGGAATGTATATTGTTCTGTGGAGCTACTTGAGATACCGATGTGGGCTCGATTGCTTGAATTTCTTGAGTAGAATGTTCCTTTTGCATCGTTACCTCGGACTATGAAACTGTTTAAAATACGCTTTATGTATCAACGCGGACAAATCATGTACTCTGCATAGAAACAACGGACGCGACTTCCTCGTTGAACCAACACATTAAATTCAGTATACTCATTAAAAAAATGAACCCAAACGACTTTCAGTTACAACTTTGTGACAGTGCTGATTATTTTAAACAATCTTTTGCAAATGTTCGATACGCCCTTTAAAACGCTTTAATTGTGCATGTTCTACAAGCCATCTTGTATCAAGATTTTTACCAGACGGACCTCTTGGAACCGCCTCTGCAGTTTTGATAGACTTTGATTTTTGCAAAAGTATGCGAACCACTCATTCCATGCGTGCATACAAAATGGTATCACCGCTTTGATCAAACTTAGACAGCATACCATCCCCTTGCACACAGAATTGATAGGAACTTTGATCATTCCCATCCTCAATAGTGACGATATTTCCGTCAACGCTGTAGCTGGTCTCACCTTCGCGACTGAGTTCATGAACGCTAACACAGTCACAATTTTCCTCTGTGTCGCCATCAACACAGGCGAATGAAACAGCATTCGGCGGAATGTGCAACTCGTCTGGATTGAGGTCGGCACAGCTTGTGGTCCCGGAATCCATTGGACAGTCTGAAAGAGGCCAAGTGAAGAGATACTCTACTGAAAGCCTGAAGTTATTCTGAACACGACCTGCATCGGTGAAGGTGATGGTACCAGTCATCGTCTCTTTAGAGTTCCAGTTGGTGATCTCTGGACAATAGTCCTGCTGATACTCTCTGTACTGCTGAACATTGGCGATATCTGTCTCATCACAAAGTTCCGCGTAGTTCCATACACCTATCAAATCCCCACCACAATCTGGAACATCGTCACAACTAAGATCTTCCACATCAGAGCCAGTATCATGGGTAACTACATCTGTATCATTGTCCGTATTCGTATCAGTATCTGAACTTGTTTCTGTATCCGTTTCACTTTCCGAAACCGTATTTGACTCATCTTTATCTCCACAAGCCAACAAACCTGCTACACCAAACAACAATAGATTCACAACGTTCTCCTACACGTAAGTTTTGTAACTGTATTTTATACAATTATTTTCGGTAAAAATTTGGGAGACTTCATTCATGAAAACAATCGACTCTATGTAAATACATATCAATACCCTATTCTTTTATTGAGAAATAGTTATACTTCACGTATGAACGATAGAAACAATTTCTCGATGTATCTCAGCACTGCGTCGACGCTGATGATCATGGCCTGCATCACAAACGGATCGAAAGGACTGTTTGACCCGCAACCTGATCCGGAACATCTGACCGTTTTACTCTTACAAGATGTGGGTCCTCAAGTTGTATCGCCTAGCCTGCGTCAATTCAGCACCAAGTTGACGAGTCTGACCACAAGCATTGACAATCACATCCAACTACTTGAAGGTTCCAATGAGGTCGTTGATGTAAGCGAACTTCAAGATGAATGGACAGCAACCATG
>CALDQI010000457.1:0-4037 GCA_937911635.1 uncultured Pseudomonadota bacterium
CATCGGTTATTGAACATGAGCGAAGATGTGCCCATCTTTGTCCTGGCTTCGTTTTCTGAGAGTCGGATTGATGAGGTTGTTCAAAAAAGTATTCAAGAGTGGAAGTCACTGGACAATGTTTTACGCGTAGATTTACCCGTATTAACAAAGGTTGAACTGGTGCACTTTATTCAGTCATTGCTGAGTCTGGCGCCAGATGTTGCGTTTAGGATTGAAGAAATATGTGGGGGTAAACCAAAGATTGTAGTCCAGATTATTACAGAGTGGATTGCACAAGGTGCATTGGTATCTACGGCTGATGGATACAACCTGCGCGAGGGTATTGAGGTTCAAATACCAAATTCCTTACTCGATATTTGGTCCAATCGGTATCAGCAGTTGGTTTCAAAATGGTTACCAGAAGAACTGTTGGCATTCGAAATTGGTGCGGTTATCGGTACGACAGTATCCCCGAAAGAATGGTACGAGGCTGCAAAGAAGTTGGACACTCGTCCGTGTGTTCCTCTCATGAGGGTGCTAACAAAAAATAGATGGGTTCGAATGGAGCAAGACACTGGTGTCTGGACATTTACGGATTCGCTTTTCCGGGATGCTGTTCTAAGGCATTTGGATGCGAACAATCGCAGGGGACATATTACGGCTTCAGTATTGTCGATTTTACCGAAGATGCAAAGTAATATCCGAAGGCGTGCTGTGTTATCATATCACGCCGGCAATTCTACGGAAGCTCTGACGATTTTGGGTAAAGCCATCATCGCATGTGTACTTGCAGCGGAAGTTGGACGGGCAAAAGAACTGAGACGATTGCGAAATACAATCTTAGATTCAACGACCGTTGAACCCAAAAGTAGGCACACATTGATGACTGAAGTCATCGATATTCTTCTCTTACCTCAGCAGGAAATGGATGCTTGTTTACAGGATAGTGGAGAGCGGCTGACTCAATGGGCTGCAGAAGTTAAAGATTGGGACACATTGATTCAAACTAAGAAGGTCATTGCCACCACATTATGGCACGATGGAAAAGTTGCCGAGTCTGAAAGAGAATTTTTGGATGCAGTTCGAATTGCGAAGAAGAGTCGTTCTGAACATTTGGTAACAATTTTACATCGATTGTCATACCTAGCAAAAGACTCTGAACAATCCATCAATTACGCTCGTGAGTCGTTGACCAAATCGGAAAGTATAGGAAATTTTCCACAGATAGGCAGTTCTTATATTTATCTTGCCTTGGGGTATCAACAACGTGGCGATCTGCAGTATGCTTTATTTTGTCTAGAAGAAGCCAAGCATCGATTTTTGCACTCAAACTCTCGTTCTGGATTAATTACCACCTACAACAGTCAAGGGGGAGTGTATAGACAGATGGAGCAGTTCACTCAGGCTGAGCAAAGTTTCTTGTTGGCTCTTGAAGTAAGTCAGGTCTACGGTGAAATATCATTCAATATACTTTTCATTAACCTCAGGCTGATTTCGAACTATTATCAAATGGACCGGTATGACCAAGCGACAAAATATATTGATCGCATTTGGGGATATGTGCATCCAGTGCTTCATCCAAAACTTCCGAAATTATCCATCGTATGTGTTGGTTTGTTCATCGCACCCTATCAAGCCTGGAAAAAAGATTGGAGTCGTCTATTAAAGTCTTTGCGTCAGCTGCGAGTAGATTTGGAAACCATTCAATTTTATGATGAAGATGTATATTTAGTGCTCAATATCTGCTTAGAGTTGTGTAAAGAGGCTGACCAACAGGAGTTGATGTATTTGATCTGGAATATTCAATACGAGCAGTACCTACGAGAAGGTAAGTCTGAAGACGCAGCGAAGGTGTACCCAGTTTTACAGCAACAATCAAAGTAACAGGGAAACATAAGGAACTCGAAAAGCATAAAAGTTAACATAACTTTTAAGTTTATTTGCAAATACTAGATGACCGAAACTAATTGCTTTTTCATCCATAAGTTTTACAAACTAGATACGTTACGTATACTGACTGTTCCATAGAGGTCACAATGAGTACATTTCTTACTCGAACACTGTTTACAGAAGACAATACCCAAATAACATTACAAGCCATATTGCCTTTGAAACCCGCTTTGGTCATTCTATTGCGCCAAGGTGAATGCATTGAATGTACAATGATGATTGATAGAGTCCAAAAGATCTATATCGACTTAATGAAGCTCGATGTCCCCATTTTGTTCATAGCCAATGGCGAAGTGGATTCGCTTCAACGGATTCGTACTCGTTTGGCACTTTCAGCCACCACAACATTGGTAACGGACCCTACATTGCAGATTTATCATGACCTCGGTTTACATTCTTCTATGATGGCTACCTATGGCCCAAAAGGGCTGTTCAATATCGCTCAGGGATGGATGAGAGGTTTTTCTCAGTCGAGGTTTGGAGTCAATCAAGCCCAACAAAGTGGAGTGGTATTGTTCGACTCAAAGCAGAAGGTGAAGTGGACTCACAGAAGTCAGCACCTGGGAGACTTGCCACAAGTTGGAGACATTTTAGAACAAGTATTGTTGTTAAAGGTCGATGGAGGTTCCGTATGACATGGGCTTTACATGTAGCGAATACCCTCATTTTGAGTTCCTTCTTGATGCGCAATATCCTCGTCCTTCGGCTGCTGAGTATTACGGGAGGCATATTCTTCGCGACCTATTTCTTGAGTCAGGCACCTCCAATGACGGCTCCAGTGAAATGGAATATCTTGTTTGCCATTGTAAATATGGTTCAAATATTTCGTTTGCTTCGAGCAAACCGAAAAGTGCCCCTATGTGTTGAAGAAACCTTTTTGAAAGATACCATTTTCCATTCACTCAGGGCTCTGGAGATCAAGAGTGTGTTTGAACTGGCTCAAGTTGAAATCCTCAAAGCCAGGGACGTTCTAGAGGTCAATCGAGATGAGTTTGGAATTGTTTTAAAAGGTACTTTGCGATGTATTGATTCAGCAATTGTTTTTCAACAAGGCGATATGCTTGGCATTCAAGGGTATCTTGGAAGGCCAATTGATATCGAACCATTAAGCTCCGATGCTGAAACGACCATTTTGAAATGGAAAGTGTCTGAATTAAAAAAATGGTGTAACGAAACTGGTGACCGCAAGACTATGATTCTGTCTGCAGTGAGTCAAAATCTTTTGACTCAAACTACGGTAGTCTAACAATTTTAATGTCTGTCAAGGATTCAAAACCTTTTTTGATTCCGAAGGTATCCGAATTGTATATCATCTCCACTGACAATGGAGGAACATATGTCAACAGATAAAACCATCGTCGCTGGATTAAAGCCAGTGTCGTTTAAAATTAAAAAGGACGAAACCAAGTACTGGTGTGCTTGTGGTCGTTCAAAAAATCAACCATTTTGTGATGGGTCACATCGTGGCACATCCTTTTCTTCTCTCCCCTTTTCTTCAGATAAAGACGAAGAGGTTTGGCTTTGTATGTGTAAACAAACCAAGAACCCACCTTATTGTGATGGTAGTCACAATAAACTCACCAAGGAGGATTTACAGAAGGCAAAATCAGTTGCCCCAAAAGGCTCTGAATTGATTGCTGAGCCGACACCTGAAGAGCCACATGTAAAATTTATCCATGATCTTGCTAAGCATGGCTTGAGTAAAGTTGGTCATCACGGTCCAGTTGACGCAATGGGCGTGCCAGGATTTCAACTTCCTAAGTGGGATGACATTCAATTGTTGGTTGCTCAAGCGGCAACGAAGCCTTTACTGGATGACGCACCAGTGGCTACCGAGTTAATCATTGGACCAAGGGCAAAAAAGCCACTTCGGCTTGAAATTCCCATTTTTGTTTCTGATATGAGTTTTGGAGCTCTATCAAAAGAGTCAAAGGTGGCCATGGCAAAAGGTGCTGATATGGCAGGAACCGGTATTTGTTCTGGAGAAGGTGGAATGTTGCCTGACGAACAAGAAGCAAATGGACGCTATTTTTATGAACTGGCATCAGCTAAATTTGGATATAAAGAAGAATTGCTGACACGAGTGCAAGCTTTTCATTTTAAAGGGG
>CALDQI010000458.1:0-8572 GCA_937911635.1 uncultured Pseudomonadota bacterium
TGGCTAACGAGGTTTTCCTGATCTGCAGAATCTGGTGGAATAGGGGCGTCCTCTGGATTCCCGGAAGGGATCAATTCAGTTTGGAGGTGATCTTCTACAGAGGCAAATTCATTTTTTGCATAGGTTGCTTCTGTGCGATCCCAGATATCCAAGTTGCGCAACGTATTGAATACATCATTCCAATTTCGAGTGTCCATGAAAAATGAATGTCCATGTTTTGTACTGTGGAACTGGAGTGAACAGGGGAATACCTGATAACCACCACAGGATTTTGCAGCTAGGTGGAACTCCAACCATGCTTCCTTCAATCTGAAGTAGGGGCTAGACTTTTTACCACTTTCGTCGAGTACGGCACGACGTTTAGTCAATTCGGACTGAATACTTTGGATGATTTGTTGACACTCTGATTCGGTCACAATCCAGTATTGTGGATCCGTGTATTTAAAGAGTGGGATGACCTCTTCTTCATTGTACGCTCGATCTCGCTTGGACAATACAAGCCACTTGTCGAAATGGGTACAGTACTCTTCACTGAGTGAATCGATGTCACCTAAACTTCGATAGTCTGAACCGTGAAGCGCCCTACGTTGCCATCGGCCGATATTTAGGACGTTCGCACGTTTGTTGAACACCAATTTGTCCACCATAAAACTCAATATTTTAGTGGACTCTGCTTCATTCAGATTCAACGTCTGTGAACCATCCAATGAAACCAGACGAATCGCTTGAAAGAATACATCTTCACTGGGCGTACTCGCTTGATCAACTTCGATATATCCGAGTGAAAGTTTGCGTTGGATTTCTTTATCGTATGCCAGCTGTGCTTGTCTAAAGTCCTTCTTCTCATCAGGAGTTGTTGTTGGGGCCTTTTCACCAGTTTTGCGTTTGATATTTCCTTCTCGGAAGTATAAGGTTTTGTCGTATCGTCGGATTTCCCAAAATTTTTCTTTGTTGCCTTTGTGCAATTCAAATCTTCTGTAATTACGCATGGTTGTTCCTCTGCTTAAAGTGATGGGTAAAGATGGGTCGAAATGTAGAATGAGTTAAACTAGACCACACCAAGCGAGAGGTGTGATTTTGGTGGTTAACTTGATTGTAATGCCGATAAAATCGATTATATAGAACAATTTGGTATATGGTTCTAAGTCGTATATGGTTGTCTGTAGACACGAAAAACGATATCGTTTACAACATTTACACTGACGTTATATCTCTTTTGAGATGCTTCTTCAAGTGTGAAGCGATAAAATGCGAGTGAGATGTTCTATTGACATGAGGATTCTGTCATTGAACGTGTTCACAAATACAATGACAAATACTCAATCGGAGGTACAAATGTTTCGATGGATTTCAATAGCAATGCTAATGGCTTGTGGAGATGCAGAACAAGAAAAGAAGGCTGACAAACCAAGTGTCGAGCAAATTAAAGCGGCGACTCAAGTTCCAACTCCCAAGAACGCAAATGAGGGTGATGGTGGCGTTGATCCACTGACCAATCCCTCTCTTGCGACGTCAGAGGCTCCCGAAAAGTTCAATGTCATGTTGAGAACAACCAAGGGAGACGTTCTTCTTGAGCTTCATAGAGACTGGGCGCCAAACGGCGTGGACCGCTTCTACAATCTTGTAAAGGTTGGTTATTTCAAAGATGTCGCGTTCTTTCGTGTTATTGGTGGGTTTATGGCGCAATTTGGTATGCACGGAGACCCCAATATCAACCGTGTGTGGAAGGCTTCAACAGTCTCTGACGATCCCGTTCGGGAAAGTAATAAACGAGGCTATATTACCTTTGCACAAACGAGGGCTCCAAATTCTCGTTCGACACAACTCTTTATCAACTACAAAAACAACAAGAACCTAGACTCTATGCGTTTTGCACCGATAGGGAAAATTGTTGAAGAATCAGGAAAAGGCGGCGGAATGTCTGTGATTGATCAACTCTATGCCGATTATGGAGAGGGAGCCCCTCGTGGTCGCGGTCCATCTCAAGGCAGTCTGGGTCGGTCCGGAAATGCGTATCTGAAAGCTGAGTTCCCTAATTTGGATTACATCGTATCAGCACGTGTCTGTGGAGAAGAAAATGTGGCAGACAACACCACAGACTTTTGTCCATGATGCAGCTGCATCTCTTTGCAGGATGGCTAGCTTGTACAGGGACGGAATCCAGTAAGGTATCGTTACCCAATACTGACAATGGTACTGAGCATATAGAGGAAGCGGAACCAGTTGTGGACCAACTCTCCGCGGACGTACCACCAGATCGAAATTCCACCAAAACCAATGAGACCTTAGCGGCGATCTCTTCAGGACTAGTAAGGTTTACCCAGTTCAAAGGATGCTATATACCCGAGACATCTGATGGTGATGCGCCCAAAGGTCGATTTTTATATGCTTGGAACGAGACAGACACAGTGGGTCTTGTTCTGAGTATTCATCACCCTACTACTCAAGAACTATCCCTAGGAAAGATCAACACCCTATCCTTGATAGAGCGAGATGTGTTCATCATGATCGAAATTGGCGAACGGATATCCACCAACTTTTGCGTTCCCAATGTTATGCAGATTCCGATTGTTACGGTTCTTGAATCTCAAACTGGCAGTGTGCAAATCAAACGAACACAGATGGGTATTGAGGCGAGTATCGAAGCGATTGTGTTTCTAGACCAATACACAAAGCGAGAGTTATCTTTTGAGGGAGTGCACATACCCGCACAGGAGATGGTGAATCCTCTAGTTCTAGAATGACGACAATATCGGATAGTGGTTCTAGTTCCGGATTTTCCAGTCAAACACCAAACAGGCCACCGGATTTGGCAAGTTTTCTCCTTCTTCTCCTCCGACCAATTCTCTGGATTCGTCCGTTCCTTGAAGGGTTACTTTGCATGGTAGCACCAAAGACCGCGCAATGGACTTAGCGGTCTGTTCGAGCACCCATTGACCTTCTTGACTGAGACCTTCCAAAGATGAACTGAGGGTTCCTGAGAACTTAAAGTTTGTGGGGCCTCGAAAGTCCATGCCATCTATATCTGCGAGATAAATCTTGGCGATTCGAGCGCCCGAAGACAGTACGTTCTCCTCAGACGGCAATCCTTTTCGACCGACTCCAATCGACCGTTTCAGTGATGTGGCCAGTCTGTTTGGAACTTGCCGAGTGTCTTCCACATCGCTTTGGGCATAGAAGCAGTTTTGCTGTGTGCGGTTTTCAATTTGTTCGAAATCCACTTCTGCGTTGATGAGGTCTTCCACCAGAGCCTGAGATTCCGGAAAATCTTCAGTGGCAGGACCCAACGCATTTTCAACGGTCTTGACCAGAAATCCTTGTCGTACGGAGTTGTCCTTCTTCGAAGCTTTTCCTTTGTAGGGTGCATCGGGTTGTACACCACTCAGTCCCAAGAACATGCCCTGACGATAGCTGAGTTGAAGAATTCCTCGACCGCATTGATAATCCCCCTTCGCGTTAGAAACCAATGAGAATCCTCGATTGCTCATGTCTGTTTCGGTAATGGACCACAGCAAAAGTCGTTTGGTTTCTGGATCGATTTCAGTATCGTCCATAGATTGCAAAGCGGCTTGCCAGGCGCCAAATTGTCCAATGTATCCCCCTCGGGTAGTGCTGGTCTCGATCAGCCATTCTGGACCATCTTGTCCACTTAGAGCCAACGCCTTTTCTTTAACGAGGGCCATCAGTTTTTTGTCCTTTTTAAGTAGATCGGTCAGATTCTGTGATTCTGTGATTTCCAAGATGGCTTTGGTCAGAGAATAATTTTGTGTTTTGACCAGATCTTCATAAAAGGCCAAATCGTTGTTACAGTCTGCCAGTTTGTCTGTGAACACTGTGTTCTGAGTTTTGAGTTTGGAAGAACGGCAAGACATCGATCCACCGACGAGCCAACCACTCAAAAGAACCATTCCTGCAATGATGTTTCTTGGTTGGTAAATCGCGCCGGATACAATGAACGTTCGTGCCCGTTGCAACAATTGCATGGGTCCAAAGACGAGGAGTTGGGTAAAAGCCTGTCGTTTGACCTCTGTGGCCATCGATTCTTTCGTCAAGCGAGAGCGTCCAACCCCTCCACGAGAGGCTTCTTTTTCGCGTTGTTCTTTGACTTCCTCTGGCAGTTCATCCAATTCCACAATGAATTTGGGGCCATTTTCGACGACGATTGAGAAGGCATCTTCGACTTGGATGACGGTTGCTCCGACGATTTGCTCGGGTTTTTTATTTTTGCGCCATAGAAAAACCTCGGCAGACCGTTCAGAGGGAGACAGGATCAGTTCTTTGCCCTGAATACTGAGTTTCGCGTGAATGGGTAGGGCACCAAAATTGCCGATGCAAATCGCACAGTTTTGCTGGTCGGAACCGATTCTGATTTCTCCTCGTTCATAAGGACCAAACCGATGTTCCCCAAATTCAGGGGAGAGTCTTAAATATATAGCCTTTTCATGATCCATGTACTGCTCCAACTTACCTTAGGGTACTGTAACACAGTACACAGGTCTCTGAACAAACCCAACAGTCGGTTACCACAAAAATATATTGGGTGTGTTATTCAATATGTATGAACATATTTTTAATACCCTATACTTGGTATCGACATTTGCAGTTTGGGATTTGGTCTGCGCTCTGCGGTCTGATTGCTTGGTGGTTCTATTTGCTGATCCTTACCCAGGGTTGGATGGTCTGGACCGCAGGTTGGGATGCCTTTGTGACCAATGGTTTGATGGCGTCAACTGTGGTCTTTGGAAACATTTGGGGCGAAGCAGCATTGCGACGATGGACGATGCGACGCCGCACCTGGAAAGTTTTATTGGGGGTGGGTGTTGCATTGGGAATCAGTCTCTTTATGACGTGGATGTGGGCTGCTGTGGCGGCGTTATCCTTAGAAGATATCGGGTCTGTTCATCATGTGGTTGCACTGAAGTATCGATGGGGTAATTTAGTGGGTACCGGTTTTGCAGCCGCAATGGGTATGCTTACGGCAGAGAAATGGCGTTCACGTCCCAAGTCTTTTGTGGCGAATTACATTCTGGGAGGATTGTTTGCAGGTCTGACAGCAGGAGCTCTGTGGTCCATATCGGCTTACTATTGGGGTCAGAATTTGTATTGGGCGGGTGCTGTTTTGTTTGTCAGTTTTGGCTTTACTTTTGGGTTATCCACGCGAACGATTCCAGACGATCTGTATGTGGGCTGGATTCGAGTGCTCAAAGGAGCGCGATTTGGACACAGAATTCCGATAGATGCAAAGGAGGATAAACCCAAAGAGCGATTCATTGGTGCGTATCCAAATGGACTGGATTTATTTTTCCCCGTCGAAGAGATGGTTCAACCCCTTCATGCTAGCATTGTTCATGAACCCAATCAGAATCGCTATACACTACGTGGACTCACGCAGCACCATTTAAAAATGGTACGGATGCTTGAATGGGCAAGGATCAATTACAATCCTGAGTCACCAGTTCCAATGGAAGTCACACTCAGCAATGAAGACCGACTTGAGATGGGCGACGAAGTACAGGTGGAGTTTTTGATTTTACCTCGAGAGGAGCGGTAGTATGTGGGCTTTGCTGTTCGTGATTTTGGGTTGTGTGGGGACTCCTGACGTCGTTCCCATACCAGATACGACGGCTAGAATTGATGCAGTTGCAGAAGTCAATCAACGTCAATCTGAGTTGAAGTTGCACATCATGACTGACCCAGAAGACTGTGTGTACATTACAGAAGATTCAAACGAATACTTGGCTGAACAAGAGTACAATGCCTGTCTACCCTGGGTTGATCGTCAGGCGGGGGAGATCAAACTGGGTGTGCGTTTTGAATTGGACGACCAGTTTTATCAGCTGCCTGATCTCAACGACAATATTTCCGTCAGTCTAAATGACAGGCAAGTAGTGGATAATGCATCGGAATCCGATGTGCGAGTTGTCGGACACAAACCTAGGCGTATTAGTCAGTTGTTTGTATTGCTTATTGATGGTTCTGCTTCGATGAATACAAAAGATTCAGGATCCAGCAAAACGCGTATGGACAAAGTTCGCGATGCATTGTTGATGAGATCTGTACAGGAAGCCTTCTTTCCTGATGATCCGAAGGTGATCAACCATGTCTTGGTGTATACTTTTACCAGTGGGACACCTCAGCCATTGGGTGGCGAACTCCGTGTACTGTCCAATAAACGAGCCTATAGAACCCTCATTCAGGCCCATTTAAGGGCTCGGGCTGGATACACCCATTTGTATGATGCAGTAGACTATGGTCTCAATACTGTCTTGCAAACTTCTGAAGTACAATCGCTTTTAGATGGACAAACCAAGCCCACGCTCGTAGTGTTAACGGATGGGTTTAACAACGAAGAAGCCAGGGATACCTGCATCAGCAATGTTCCACGTCTCCAAGATTTGCTCGGAAAGATTCGCAAAGAGATGGATGATTTTGCGGTGGATACCCCTTTGATTTTTACAGTTGGGCTGGGAAATCCGCTCTCCAGACGGTTCAATCCAAAACGAGTTAAAATTGGTCGTGTGAGCGATAGAGAATTGTGTGCGGGGCAATCCCACAACAAACTGATTGATGCGCCCGGAAACCAGATTGGGTTTGAAGATCTATTCATCGACAACGTGAGTTTGGAGTTGATTGCCGATAGAGGAAAAGGCCGCGCCTTTGTTGAAAAGGATGCCGAGGGACTCGGTGAGGCGTTCCAAGAAGTGGCGGCGATTCGCTACGAATGGTTCGAGGTCATGTTTCGAGACAATGCATTGAAATTTCGTCGAGAGTTCAATGTTGGTTTACAGCTCAACAATTACGCTCGGGCTGTTTCAAATGTGAATATTTATCCCCATGCTTGGATGGATGGTCCACATGGACCAAAAGATTCCGAAGGGTGGTCGACGCGCGGAACGATCTGGCACAGTGCCAGTATTTTGACGAGTGGTCTTGGGGTGTTGCTGTTTTTATTAACTTTGGGCGCTGCCTTGTTTAACGTGAAGCGTCTTGCGATGGGTCGGTTGCACAAAAGTCGAAACAGAATGGGCAATCAACAGAAGAATCCATAGAGGATTGTGAGTATTCAGAAAGAGGTTCTGATAAAATATGGTTCGAGTGTCAGATAATTTCAGTGTAAGATAAAGTGTAGGTCTACATTATAAAGAAGATACTAAATAGACAAGCCGCTAAATATAGTAACTAAGGAGTAGAGGTTGAATCGTAGAATCGCACAATATTCGGTCGTACGTGAACTTGGAAAAGGACAATTCGGTACCGTATACTTGGGGGTGGGGAATGTTCCGACTCGGATTCATGGACAACGCACCAAAAGGCGTGTAGTCGCTTTAAAGCAGCTTCTCGACGTCAATGATCGTCAATCGACACGATTGCTTCAACAAGAGTTCTCCTTGTTGGCACAGGTAAAGCATCGATGCATCGTACAAGTATATGAGTACTTGCCAACGGATAAGACATTGGTCATGGAGTATGTGCACGGTGTCAATCTTCGAGACATGATCGATGAGTTGAGTCGCAAAAGGATACGATTTCCATCCGCAGCCGCCATTGAGATAGGCTGTGAAGTTGCCGATGCGTTGTTTCAAGCATTTACGTCTTACGGAGAAAATTCTGAGCAGCTGCATTTGGTGCATCGAGATTTGAAACCCGCCAACATCATCTTGACGTCATCGGGAGAAGTTAAAATATTGGATTTTGGTCTGGCGAGAGTCAGTAATTCCGATTTTTCGGTTGGTCGAACCGATCAGGTTCAGGGGACGCCAATTTACATGTCTCCTGAGCAGGCCCAGAATCAGGCGATGGATCACCGATCAGATCTCTTTTCTTTGGGATTGATCTTATATGAGCTGTTGACGGGAGACCCTGCGTATACAATTCCCATTGGTTCTGCCAATCCGATCCTTGACATGCTCCGAAATGTTGTTCAAGGTCGGTTTAATTTTTCCTATGAAGAATTGGAAAGAAAACTCCCGAGTGTCGGAGTGATCTTACGCAAAGCGTTGCAGATACAGCCGGAACAACGGTACAGGGATGGAAGAGATTTTCAGTTTAATTTGCGCTCGAAACTACCCCCACAAGGCCGACAGAGTGCGTTGCAACAGTTTGCTCAGTACTACTTTAGTGCTGTGCATCCGATGGAGCCACCGCCATCTTATGAAGACTTGGAAGCGTCTTTGAGCGGACTCCATAGAGCACCCTCTCTTAGAGAAGCCTTGCAAACAAATACCGCCCCGACTTCAGGAGAACCCATGCGACCCAAGACTCCCAAGCGACCATCGAGACCCAAGGTAGAAGACTCTGACTATATCATTCCAAGGCCAGTATCGGGAGATTCGGAATCGGCCTTGGATGATGACGCAACTAGTTTTATGGCAATCACTCCTAAAGTAGCCCAAAATCCAACGGCTCCAGTTCAAAATGCATCGGTTGGTTCACCATCTGGCTTTGGTTCCCCCAATTTTGCTCAACAATCGTCATTGCCACCAGGGTATGGTGCACCTCCAGTTCCTCAGGTGATAACACCACCTCCAACTCCACCAACGATTGGGGTGGGTGGTCAAGGTCCAGCAATTTC
>CALDQI010000459.1:0-4102 GCA_937911635.1 uncultured Pseudomonadota bacterium
AAAAAATGGAACATTGAGGATCTCCTTTTTCGCAACACCACAACCTCCGATGGGGGCTACTTGAATTGCGACTAGGGGATCCAGCTGCGAAGAGTGGTTGCTTAAATAGATTGCTGGATAGGTTGCCGTTAAATTATCTTTGCCAAGAAGCCTTAGTCTTGTGCCCAAAATGGTCAAGACGATTGGAGAAATGATCTTTCCATAAATATTTCCCAACTGAATTCTGATCTTTCGTGAGGGCAGAAACAGTAGAAATATAGGCATGTATAAGGTGGAAAATATACTGAGAGCACTAAATCCTGCTGCAAGTTTGATCCAGCTGGTGATACGCAATCCTTGACTGACGGTACTCATGGTAAACTCATTTGTATGGTTGGAATGTCAAAATGACGTGCAATGTACTGTAGCGTACTGGCTTTTCGCCAAGTATTGTCTATGAATAACCGAGAAGGTCTCGATCACCATACGAGGCTAGGCTATACTATAAATAACCGTACCCACTTGTTTAAGGGAGTATTTAAATGATGTATTCAACTTTACTTAGTCTGGCATTTGCAGGTGATGCTCCACCCATTGTTGGGGGGAGTACTACAAATGACTATGAGGCGGTGGGTCAACTATTTGCTTACAGTGATCAACAAGGCGGGTTTGGATTCTGTTCCGCGACACTGATCCATCCACAGTACGTGTTAACAGCGGCTCATTGTATTGAAGGGGATGCAGCAGAGTCTTTTGTACAACAGGGATTTGATATCTATTTTGTCTCAGCAACGAATGTATATTCTGCTTTACAAAACAATAGCTACGAGGCCATAGCAATGGTCTCCAACATGGAAGCCCATTCTGGATTTAATCCCAATGATCGGAGTTCGATTCGGGACGACATTGGTTTAATGCGGCTTGCACAGCCCATTCGAAATATTGACCCCATTCCTCTAAATACTCAACTTCCGAATGCATCGAGTTGGGATTACATTCGCTTTGTCGGGTATGGAATTACATCGCAAAGCAATTCAGATTCATCTGGGATTCGCCGTACGGTTGAAGTTCCCCTCAGCAATTCAAGCAACCCTTATTGGCCATACACTACGGACAGTATGTTTTTGTATACGTGGGATCCAGGAGGGCAGAAAAACATCTGTCAGGGTGACTCCGGTGGTGCAGCATTTCGGCAGCTTTCAAATGGCACAGTGACCTTAGCCGGTGTGAATTCCTTTGGGTTTGATGCCCAAGACAACGATGGAGATACGTGTACAGGATCTGCAACTGTTGCGGGCTCCGCTAGGGTAGACATGTATTACAACTGGATTGCATCCAGGGTTGATTTGGATGATGTTATAGAGCCGTCAAGTGAGCCGAGTTCGGAGCCCTCTGGAGAACCAAGTGCCGAACCCTCCGGCGAGCCAGGGTCAGAACCTTCCGCGGAAGAAGATGGCTGGCAGCCACCATTTGGGGCAGGGGATTACGACCAGGATTCAGAAGAGCAATCGTTAAAGGTTGCCGGATGTTCACAGGGTCCTAGCATCACAGGTTTATGGATGCCACTCTCGTTGTCTATGATGATGTTGATGTGGAGACGGCGACAATGAGTGTGATCTTTGGCAACTTCATTGCACTTGGAGTGCTTGGGATGGTAGCACAAGCACAGGAAGCACCACCGATTGTGAACGGGTATAGCACAACAGATTATCCGGCTGTGGGCTACTTTTACATGTGTTCGGATACCAGTGAACAAAACTGCTGGGAGTGTTCTGGAACATTGATAGCCTCAAGATGGGTGGCTACAGCGGCACACTGTGTCGTTGGTGGCAACATGAATGGAGAGTTCTATTTCATCATCGGGTATTCGTGGGACCAAGCCACCGACTATGCTCGCATTCAAACGACGTACTCTCACGAACAGTATGACGACCAAAACTATATTAACGACGTTGCGCTCTTAAAATTGTCATCTGCAATTACATCGGTGGCACCGATGCCTGTCAATACCGATATGGTGGGGTCCAACTGGATAGGTCGAGAGCTTCAAGTTGTCGGGTATGGTATTACCGGATCCAATGCTTCAGATTCTGGGTTCAAACGTACGGCAGATATGACCATTGCCGAAGTATACCAAGAGGTCGTCATTCTCGAAGACTTTCAGGAGATGCAAAACGTATGCTCTGGAGATTCAGGAGGCGCCGCGTTGTACAACATGGATGGAGATTGGAAATTAGTGGGCATCAATTCCTTTACCTATGGCACCTGTGAAGAGGCTCAGGCCGGGGTTGTGCCAGTCAATCAGTACCTGTCTTGGTTTGAAAGTAAAGGAGCGTCGTATACGACTGTGTCAACGCCTGTTGAACCATCGAGTGAGCCCAGTGCAGAACCGTCAAGTGAACCGAGTACAGAACCCTCGAATGAACCGGCTGGAGAACCAGGGTCAGAGTCTTCATCAGAAGCAGATGGGTGGGAGGCTCCTTTTGGTCCGGGTGAATACGACCGATCTGCAGATGAAAGTAAGGCGATGGCTTGTTCGTCATCTAAAAATGGGTTGGGTGCGATGTGGCCACTGTTATTGATTGCTTTGGTTCCGGTTAGACGTCGCTAGGGGATTCTTCGTTCGATTTACATACATCGAATTACATCACGGAATAGACCTCTGGTAGAAGGTTGTTGGGGTCCGAGAACCACAAGTAGGCAACGGCAATAATCAGTGTTGTCAATACCGAGAGGATGTACCATTTGTTTTCAGTCCAGAATGTTTTCATTTGGATGTTACCTCCTGAATTTTGTCGGCAAAGAGCTTCGCCACGATCTGATGCCCATATTTGGTCAGGTGGCAATCGTCCAAAAATACTTCGTGTGGTGGAAGTTGAGATAATGCTTCAGCCGTTTCAACATAGTACACGTGTGTGTGTTCACTGGCTAGAGTTTGCATCATTTGATTGTATGGAAACAAGATCCCCGGTTCTGGAGACAGTCCTTCGGATCCCAAGACGATTGGTGTGTTGGGGTACAATCCTATGATGGATTCAAGATTGGCCTTCGCATCGTCTATTGGAACGGCAACCTTATTGCTGGCACCACGTATTGAAACGAGGATGTATTTAAATGCCTGATACAGTCTCAATGAACTCAATTGTTTTGCGAATGTACTGGACGATTGACGTTGCCACAGTGGGTACAGTTCTTTGTAGGGCATCGGTACAGAAGTTAATATATCGTTGTGCCCTACATACAGAGTGAGCACATCTGGCTTCAAGAACTGTTGCTTTTGCTGGATGTACTGTTCGATGTGCCAAGTCGTCCATCCACCGACGCCTTGGTTGAGGACTTCAAAAGGAGTGATGTTGTTTCGAAGGTTGACATCGATGAGAGCAGGATAAAATTCATCCAGGTTGTCGTTTTGGAATGCCCCACCTGTCGTTGAACCCCCAAAGGAGATGACCCGTGTCTTATGATTGGATGCTGAAATCTCTACAGGGAATCCTTTGTCTGGGTATTGGGTGTGTTTTCCCTCTTCAAAGAGTGCAAAAGATTCGTTGGCTTGACGGACCCATCCAAAGATTTCGCTATGTTCTGTGTTGGACCCTCTGTTGGACCACTGTAAACCGGCTTTGGTTGCGCGCAGACTGACCTCTGTTGAGGAAATCGCCAATGATATGAGTAGGAGAGACCAAAGGTTGAACCGTGGAACAACAAATCTGTTGGCGACCAGCAGTAACCCAACGGAGCATCCTCCGATGGTTGCCCAGAGAGTGCCAGCCCAGTGGAAAGCATCCACAGACATCAAGAACAAACCACCGACTGTACCCCACAATACTGGGATATGAGATTTGGTACTGTGCTCCCAATATCTACAGAGTGCCCACGATGTACCTTGCACTGCACAGCAGGCGATCATTCCCATCCATCCTTGCGTGTAGAACAAAATATTTGCAATGGCCAGTCCCGCTATACCGATCCAAAGAGGCAGTGTACTTTGGTGCTAACAGAACATTCATGCCACATATTGTAACACAGCTTACACAGATAATGAAACTGTTAGATAAAGGGTACTGGGTAACAATAGATTATCCACACGCCATACATGACCAAGTCAAAGAAAATTTTAAGACTG
>CALDQI010000460.1:0-10125 GCA_937911635.1 uncultured Pseudomonadota bacterium
TTGATGATAATAAAAACATTTATATTGTTGATCAAGATAATCATTCTGTTAAAAAATATGCTGCAGGTTCTACAACTGGAGTTGTAGTTGCAGGTGGTAATGGGAGTGGCAACAATTCTAATCAGCTGAATTATCCTGCTGGGGTGTATGTTGATTCCGCTGGAAATGTATATGTAGCAGACAGGAATAATCATAGGGTTCAAAAATGGGAACCAACAACAGAGGCAATACCGGCAATAGATGACCGAACACCCAGACACCGCCTCTCCAGTCAATCTGCCATGATGCATCTGCTTCTCTCTGAAGTCGATTCCATACAGCGGCAATACCCAAGGTCCCCAGGAATGCCACCACTGCATACAACGTGGGTGTCAGCATCTCCTGTAGCAACGATGAAGCGGCAGACTGAAAAAATCCCCACCAGCTATCCGAGTGACCGAATCGTGCAGAGAATGTCCCCCAAGTTGTAGGAGCGTTCAGTTGATCGGACAACGAGTCTTGTGAAAACATGATCCGTAAATCATCAATAAAGATGCGCCACTTCTCACCGTTCGTCCACTGCTCTCTAAAATGCACTCCATACCAAGCAAGTGGCGCAAGCAGTCCCAATCCGTACCACCACACTCTCTGCAAGACTTGTCTTGCCCAAGTTGTTCCATCTCGTACTGTCAGTATCGACATCAACAAGACAGACACGGGCAACAACAGAATCCCCTGTTCTTTGGCACACAAGGTCCAACCTGCCAGGAGTCCCATTGTGAATAGGGCTCCGCCCTTAAGCCACCGTCGGTCGTCTTTCTGAAATACGTCGATGGTGTACCATCCCAAAAACAGATGAAGAACAAAGAAGGCATTGACCAACATTTCCGCGTTGAGCCAAAGCATCAACTTGGAAAAAGAGGCTGAACTCAACATCAACCAACATGACAGACCTGTCACTACGACAGACGTTCGGCGAAGAAGTCCAACAAACATAGTGGCGACCGCCGTCGACAAAGCCAATCGTGCAACCAGCTGCAAGGCTTGAACTTCTGTATATCCAAAGGAGAGTAACCAAGCACCCATCCATAAACTGAGCGGTGGTCTATCTCCCTCCATCTGACCACTGACAATTCCGCCGTACCAGTAATTGATCAATCCATCCACCCACAAAACAGCATCCATAAAGCAAAAGGACGCTTCTGTGATGGGGGTTAATTGCTCAATCCAAATGATCATTCCAGTGATCGCGCCAAACCATAGCAACAGACTTGCCCAGATCGGTATCGAAATGGGTTCAAACAGCCAACGATACAGGGTCCGCATCCTCTGCATCTTCTGTATCATCTGCATCACTTACTGCGTGGGATTGGCATCAAGATACTCTTCAAACTGTCGAAGGATACCGCCCAGTACGTCCGTGGCAACCATGAAAGCACCCTCTTCTGGAATCGGCATGTCCCCCAGTGCAATATCTCCCCAAATGTGTTCAATCTGCTTGGCATAGACTGTATCGTCATCGTCTACCCAAGGAATGGTCACTGCAAAAGAGTATCCATGATTCAAATGAATCCAGTCGACACTGACTTCAGGTGTATCGGTCAGCCAACGTTGCTGAATAAATACGGGTCCCCACTCTGACTCCACCCATCGAATGTGGGTGTGAAAGTAAATGGTGGCATCTATACCGAGGGGTAAAAATCGCTGCAAGGTTGCTTCATACTCAAGATCTTCACAGTCTCCATCTACAAAGCATTCTGGATCACCTATATACGTACGCTCATTGATGGCGTCTGGATTGGTAAAGACATCCCGTGGATGAACCAAAAAGTTGGTGTGGGCCAAATCTTCAACGGTGTACGGAAAGTCACGCGAGCGAACGATTCCCAACAGCTCTGGCTGTTCTACCAATCCGGGCTCCAAAGTAGCTACTGCCTCAGTTGTTAAGGTCTGCAATCGTTGACCTCGACCAAGATTCTTAGCAACATCATCATCTAAAAGAGTAAAAATCTGCTCTACCCCGTCTTCTAAATACGCTGGATCATCGTGATAATGTTCAATCATATAGGAAATCAAAGCGTCGTAATCTTCAGGGGCTTCCGCACGACAACCAATCAATAGGTTTATTCCCAATAGCCAAATCACATGCACTCCAAATAGTCTACTCAGACTAATGTATCACAGAGTTCGCTTCAACCCCTCAGATAAACAAGGTTTCACGTGGCGTTCACAGAGACAAGAGTCTAGGCACAACGGTACGGAAAACGTTAGAGTGCTTCATGCTACAGATTGATCAACTGCACTTCTCGATCCACTCCACCCCGATCCTGCAAACCCTCTCGTTCAGCTTGAACGCAGGAGAGATTGTGGGCTTCGTCGGCAACAATGGTGCAGGAAAGACCACCACGCTAGAAATCCTCAGCCAATGTATCGTTCCGACCTCTGGAAGCATCACATGGAATGGCAAGGATGTCTGGACTGCGGATGATTACCGTCGTTCTATGGGATATGTACCGGACCGGCTGCCACTCTATCCCAATGCTACAGTACGTGAGAACCTTCTCTACACAGCGAAACTCAGACAACTACAAAACCCACAACTTCGAGTGGATGAATTGATCGAAGAGTTCCAACTCTCCAGTGTGTCCCGATCGCCCATTCGAACATTATCAAAAGGATGGAGACAATGGACCGGCATCGCACAAGCGTGGTGTCACACACCCAAACTGTTACTGCTCGATGAGCCAACGTCTGGCCTTGATCCAAGTGGACGTCAACGCTTCGACTCTTGGCTTCGAACAATTCGCTCTGAGGGCACCACCGTATTCTTCTCTTCACACATTTTGAGTGAAGTTGAAGCCGTCAGCGATAGAGTTTTGTGGATTGAAGATGGACGACTGATTGAAGGAAATGACGTAATGTGGACCATACAATGTGTCGTCGAACTTCCTGACTCCTCTATCAACGAAACACTTCAAAATATCGATGGAGTGACCGATATTCAAATTGATGGGACCTGCATATCGCTCTCTTGTCACCCCAACATTCGTCCGAAAGTGGCTCAATCTCTGGTAGAGTTTGGACTGCTTGAAATGCGGAGAATACGATGAGTCTTCGATTGATTCAAACCATTGGTAGGTGGACCTTCGCGGAGTTCTTTCGTTCTTGGATTGGATGGATCAGTCTAATGGGTTTCGCACTATTGAATGGACTGACCCTCTCGATGATGCTTTGGGAAACTAGCAATCCCTTACTCGCGGGACAAGGTGTAGAGCTCCACCGTGTGTTGCTGCCCAAGTACTTCTCGACCATGAACCTACTCTTGCTCATGATCATTCCAGCACTCACCATGAACAGCATCAGTGGTGAGCAAGTCTCGCATCGCTTGAGACTCTACCAAACGGCACCCCTTTCCAGTGCAACCGTTGTCTTGGGTAAGGCACTCGGTATTGCCTATTTTCTTGGCGTTCTGTTGCTATCCAGCTTTCCTTTAATCGGGATGCTGAACTGGCATGCTGACCTCGAATGGACGCGTTGGATACTGGGATATGTAGGAACAGGACTGGCTGGGTCTCTCTTCATCACTCTAGGCATTTGGTCCAGTGCGCACTCTCGAAAGCCCCTCACCTCATGGTTTTTAGCCACCAGTACTGTCTTATGTTTATGGTTTGTGGGCGCAGCGCAAGGATTTCCGATTCTAGAAGCCCTCTCTCCATTGCCAAAGGTTCAAGAGTATCTGGATGGATGGGTCGGATTGCTGGATACCTTTTACTTCTTCTCGTTGGGTGCATTCTTTCTCTACCATGCTCAAGATGGTCTTTCCGCCAAACGCCATCTCAGTGGACGGTCATGGGATGTACGTCTGACACCGACTCTCTGGCTGGTGGTTCTTCTCATGGGCAACATTCTGGTGAGCCGATACGACAGATACTGGGACCACAATGACACGCGCCCATTTCTCTCAGAAGAAAGTCTCTATCTATTGTGGAACGAAGGTAACCTGCTTGAACTGGTGATCGATCTGGAAGAGTCTGATTTTCGATACCGACAAATCACCAACCATCTTCGAACAATCGAACTCTCAGGACTGGAAACCCCTGTCACTTGGTTGAGTGCAAGCGATAGACCACCCAGCAAAGAGCGCGGCGTCACACTCATTTTGAAAAATGAAGGACAAGAAGATCGCACGCTCCTGCTCACCTCTCTGTATCCTGAAGATTTTTACGCTGGACTGAAGCAATTGCTCGATCCTCGAAAAAAATATCTATGCTTCACCCAAAATGGTGGGGAACCCAGTCTATTTGATGGGACCTCTCCGAATGGATTTGGCTTGTTGACTGAAGAGTTGCTGCGACTGAATTATGCAATCCACATCATCGATCCAAGGAAGAAGATTGACCAGCCCTGTGACCTCATTGTGGTCGCAGGAAGACAGACGCCCATCAACGATGAGTGGTTGGATACGCATCTAGAAGCCCGTTCTGCCATCCTACTACTCGATCCAGCGACAGTGGGTATCTCTGAATCATGGCTCAATCAGTCTGGCGTACAGACCAAAGATGACTTTATCATTGAGGTGAACCCCAACTTTCAAGTCTACGGCAATCCAACCACCCTGCTGCTCTCTCAGTATGCCCTCAGACAGCACCCGACTCTAGCGCTTGCAAACCAAAGTCTTCTCCTCAGTGAGGTGCGTTCGGTATCGATGATTGAAGACAACACGCAAACTCTTACAGTAGAGTTGCTTCACGCCTCCCCACAGTCTTGGGCGGAGACAAATTACTCCTCCGACACTCCCAGTCCAGACGATGCAGACATTGTCGGGAATGTCCCAATCTTAGTTGAGGTCAGTTCACTTCAATCAGGTACACCAACGCCGAAGATGATGGTGATGGGAACATCGAGCCTCATTCAAAATTCCTGGGTGGAACAAAACCCACACAACGCACGAGTCTTCATCCAAATGCTTCAAAATCTATTGCGAGACACACGACCGATTCCAGATACCCCTAGGGATACCAAGATTCAAATGACGACCGCTGAAGTTCGTAACAGTGCTTTTTTCTCGATACTATTGGTACCTGGATTGATTGGGATACTCGGTGTGTGGAGACGCACCGATGGCTAAAATGTCACAACTGCCTTGTCCAATAGATTCTTCGTTTGTGTGAACGATTCCAGATTCTTTACCCTATTTACAGACTGGACTTCAATCTGTTCCAACGGTCCTCGGCTTTGGAAGACAAACCAATATTATCGATAATCCAGTCCATCGTGCCCTGTTCAAGTTCACCGTACCTTCGTTGTTTGAACATATCTATCACTACCTGAACGTGCTCTTCTGAGAGTACTCTCGCTGACAATAGGCTGATGTTTCCGGACTTGATCGCATCACGAACCTCGCGAAGCGTCAATCCAACAACGCCTAGGACATAGTTTATCACGTCATATTGATACTGGGTTTTACCAATACGGGTTGTTCGATCTGACAACTCAGGTGTGGGAATTTCTTTTGCAGAAGGAGGTGCTTCCGACAGGGGTATCTCCGGCGAATCTGAAGTTTCATCAACAGTGTAGATGGAGTTGTAAACAGAATGGGCTTTCCAAGTTCCGTGTGCCTTCAAATCAGGAATCCAACTTTTGACATGTTCCCCAATCACACAACTCAACTTCGGCAACTGCTGGAGAGAGTCTGGACACGTCTCGATTGGATTGTTGAAGACACTCACATACTCAAGATGTGTGCAATTAGACAACTCTTCTGGCAAAGTCTGTAAATCATTGCTGGTTACAAACAGCCGTTTCAAGTTTCGCAATTTACCAACACCAGATGGCAATCGTCCCAATCTTTGACCATTCAACACCAGTTCTTCGATCTGTTCCAACTCCCAGATTGCATCCACTTGCTCGCTTGTCAGTTGCACGCGGACCAACAATTTTCGTAAAGAAGGAAGCGTTTTCAAGTCGGAGATCGGAACATGGGTACTGTTGTATCGATAGACCGGATAATCCACCAACTGTGATTTATTGTAAGGACCCGTGGCAATCAACCTTTTAAGATTGAGTTCAGGTGAGTACATGTAATCATCTACGGAAGACTTCTGTTTTTGAATATACCTTGCATATTCAGCACCGGTTCCATTTGAATCATTGTATCGGTGTAGCCACCATCGATGACCATCATGAATGCAGGTATAGGTACTGAGATTCAGAACGTGTATACCTTCATCAAGCAGTGTATCCAGCCACGGTAGACTCTGACCGTTCGCCTGTAACGCATTGAACTCTCGTACCACCTTTTGATTAATTTTGGCACGGCCCTGTAAGGCATCTCTTTGATGGGCCATATAACGAAGGTACAACAACTCTAAATCATCAATACTTCGCACTGAATGCATAAACTTTAACTGGTATATCGTCTGTTCGCGTGAATCGACACTGGTTTCATCATGTACTGCACCTTCTGGAATGACATCGTCCACCCGTGTAAACTCAAACGGTACAAATTGCTCCAGTTCGAACTCTTCGACAGACTGCATGTATGGGAGGAGTGCACCCATCTCATAGCAACCATTGATACACAATCCTTCTACTCCCTCAAGGACGGACGGTCGATTTTCCAATGCCTCTCGTTCAAACTTTGCTTCTTTCAGGCGCTCGTCCAACGTTCCTTCGCCTTGAAAACCAAGCGTTGCATACTCTGTACGCACAATTCGAATCGAGTGCTTTACGTCCCAAATATTATCGTCAATGTATTCTCCAATAAACATCTCCAATCTTGGACATCGAGTCAATAACGAGGCATCAAAAATTCCACCAGCACCCTCCTCACACTTAATGTACCGTAGATTTGGAAATCTTAGATCCAACTCAAAGAACTCATCACAGTCGTCTCCAGTGATGAATTCAATACCCGTTAACCGTTCCCGAATCGTCGCCGATGTATCCTTAGCATCTAAATGAAAAGCGATTTTCAATGAACTACCCCAACGTTCCTTTTGATATTGCTCAAGATAATTCCATTGTGTCTTACGGTTAAAGAAATACTCTAGATCACCCTGAACGATATCTCCTCGTTTAAGGTCACTCCCACCATCGTCGATCCCAAAATCATCAACGACCGTACTGATGGTACCATTCGACTCATATTGACGAACCAATTCTCCATAGGACTCAAACCGATCGTCACCACGCTTGTTGTTTCGATACAGAATCTGTGACTTTGCCAGTGAACTCTTTCCTTTACCGTTTGTAGAGACCAACGTTCCCCATGTCGAGATCTCTATCCCTTCAAAACGCCAAGCGTTCCCAAATACAAACAAGTGCTCCAATCCATTCTCTACCAACTGATCCAAGACCTGCAAATCCTCGTCCGTTGGTTTATCTTTGAAGTGTAAGTGCAGCCGTTTAATCTCAGAACCATCGACCACCTCTTTTACCATGCTCATGTCAAATGGGTGATATACGTCGAGTGCTTTGCAACCTCCCAAAAATGATGCTGATGAAAAGAGATTCTGCACCGTGACATATTTGGACAAACGTGATTTTCTGTTTGGGTAGTATCGAAAGTACAGGTCTGTCAGTGGCACAATAACGTCTTCATCACCCCAATTTGCTGGCCGCCAACTTGAAACATTCCAGCCATCAATATCAGGAAAATAAGAGGGTACAGAACCACTCGCATCCTTTATCCGCCCAACGACACCAGCTTCAGGAGAAAAGCCATCGAACAAGGGCAATAGAACATCTTCCCCCGTCGTTTCACGCGTTGAGCCCGCAATCTCCACTAAACCGTCCAATAAAGACAATGCCATCTGCCGGTCTTCAGCATTTGAACGCATCAACGTCATTATTTTTTCTACTTTTTCAGCCCACATCACATTTCCCAATTATCAAAAATATGGGGACAGCACAAATGTCGTCACCGTCGTGTGGTTCCCCAATACTCGTACCGTTTGGAGAATCGAGGGAATCGATTAAACTCAAGGCTTGGTGCAGAGTTTGATCGATTTCCGAAGATTCTCCATATTGGCAATTGCTATTGTCAATAGGTGTAGTATTGAGGGTACCCACGACGGTGACGCTCTCTCAATTGCAATTGAGAGAGCGGATACCGTCTTGACGGAGCATCAAGATTTCCAAATATAAATGGAAAAGAGCCTGTCCCCATTGGTATAGTAACATTGTTTACAACTCATTTAATTAAAAATATCTATTGAGATATTCATGGCCTATCCCGACCACAAAAGCGCAACAGAAATCATTGATTACATCGGTGATCGAATTTTGTTTCTCTCCGTATCTGGAGGAAAAGATTCAACCGCGATGGCCCTGCACCTAAAAGACATGGGCATTCCATATAAAGCCATTTTCATTGATACAGGTTGGGAGCATCCAAGTACCATCGAATACGTAAAGGAATATCTACCTGCCCATGTCGGTCCAATTGAAATCATTCAATCCAAAGGCTTCAAAAAGATGCTTCGGGATAGAGCCAAATTTCCCAATCACTTTCAACGATTTTGTACGGGGGATTTAAAGTTGAACCCTGTAGCCAGTTTTTACCGGCGTCAAGATTCTGATGTTGTGAACGCTGTTGGTATTCGGGCCGAAGAATCACGCAACCGTTCCAAAATGCCTATGTGGGAAGACAATGCACACATGGATTGTGAAGTGTGGAGACCGATCATTCACTTCAAAGAACAAGACGTCATCAACATTCATCACAAACATGGGGTAACTCCAAATCCCTTGTACTTAATTGGATTGCCCAGAGTCGGATGCTGGCCTTGTATCTTCTCTACCAAACGGGCCATTCGCATTATGGCCAGAGAAACACCAGAGCGTATTGACGAAATTCGGAAACTGGAACGTGAGATCAATCTCAGACGTCGTGCTAGAAAACCCGGTTCACCACTCATCTCCTTCTTCAACAAAGGCAAAGGGGCAATGCTCATCGATGATGTGGTTACATGGGCGACGGAGTCCCAAGATGACATAGAGTTGTTTACAAACAGCGACACGGAGTCTGGTTGTGTCAAATGGGGATTGTGTGACATTGCACACAAACACAATGCTGAACGAAAAAAAGGGCGACTGAAGTGACTCTAAGACAAATCGGGCTACATTTTGTGTAGCAACGGAGAATATTATGTTTACCCTTTTCAGTATGTTGGCTTGTTCTACCACTAAACACCCCGATCCAGAAGCAAGTGTGATCGTCGACGAAGAGACCACCTTAGAGCAAAGTGAACTCAATGGTACGCTGGTCACTGAAACCATCCCTGCCCCAGAGTTTACCGTCCTCAACCAAGATGGTTTGGAACGCACTCGAGATGACTTAATGGATAAACCGACCGTCATCTGGTTTTATCCGGCAGCCAATACGCCTGGTTGAACGATTCAAGGTTGCGGGTTCCGCGACAATTTTGCAGAGTTTGATGCCCTAGGTGTCCGCATCGTTGGTGTGGGGTTTGCCAGTGTAGCAGAGAACAATCAGTGGTACGTCGACAAAGAGTTCCAGTTTGAACTATGGTCGGATACCAATAAAGAGTTGGCACTCTTTTATGGAGCTGTCGACAGTTCTTCCCAAGGCTATCCAAGCCGAGTCACCAAGATTTTGGATGATGAAGGCAACTTGCTCGTGACCTACGACGATGCCAACTTCGCCACCAATCCCTTTGATGTACTCGAGGACTGTCAGTACCTGTTTGGAAATTAACACTTTCTGTTCAACACACTTGCTTGACCGTGATATCATATGTTGTAAACACAACATTGATTTGGAGGCACTGTGAGTATACGTAAACTTCTTAAAACACCTACACTCGGTGGAAAAGTATTTTGGACGGACAAATATGAATATCAAGGGTGGCGTATTCAATACAATTCGACATTAGACAGTATCGCACCCCTTAAACCATATCGTTTACTGAATCCAAGTGATCACTTGGTTGCCAGTGCGGATTCTGTTGAAGAACTCGTTGAAGCCTTATCAGACTTTATTGCAGAATATCAAACCGAACTTGCGAATCAATACGACGAAGGCTCTTTCCTGGATAAGGTTGGACAAGTAGTTGGTGCAATCGGCAGATCAGCACTTGTGCATCTCTTCACTCTTTATCATTTGCTTCTCGATGAACACAC
>CALDQI010000461.1:0-9556 GCA_937911635.1 uncultured Pseudomonadota bacterium
TAGATTGGCTTGGAGCTTTTGCAAAACCTCTATTATGAAAATTTGGTACCCTTTCTAAAATTTGATCAAATGGAACATCTAAAAAAATTACTTTTGAATTTTGCTTAATATGTTTCATTTTCAACGCCATCATGGACATCGGCATACTAAAACGATTGTAAAATTTTGCGACGATGAAGATTTGTGGACGTTGTGGTTGATTTGTGATGAAGGTCACCAATTCGTCCAAATGTGTCTCATCAAAATCGGGTTCTACCAATACAATGACGCCTTGATTTTTGGTTGCGGGAGCTAGATTTTCAGCATTAAAACTTTTGGTGTGCTCAGAGGTGTCCGCTGTCAGCGATACAGCGGAGAGACCTTTTTTGCTCAACTCAGATTCTGCTGATGAACCGACCAGTCCAGAGCCAAATACGAAAACACAGCTGCCCTGTGTAATAGCGGATTGAATACGTTGCATTTTGAACTCCTGAGCAAGATAGACTTCTTGCAAATGGGCAACAACATCGAGGTTAGAATGAAACCAAGAAGGGGTAAATTAGGCTGAATTTAATCTAAAAAATCGAATTTAGCAAGAAACTTGTATGAATATGGAATTTATCCGTTGGAGACTGTGAGGTTTGGATCCAAATCAGTTAACCTACAGTAGACCTAGGTTTTGATGAGTGGAGTGACATGTCAACGGAGACAGCAATGATTGCTGGGGTGCAGTTTATAGAACAAAGACCAACCCACGATACCAACATTGAATACTGGCTGACAAGGTGTGGAGACCGGTTGTCTGAGGTGTTTTTACTTCCCAAGCAACACCGTGATCGCCTGAATAGTCTGCCCAATCTAATTGGCTTCACGCAGTGCCAAATTGTTGAGGTAGATGATCATTTGGCCGTAATTATGCCTGGTATCATTCAGATTCCTACAACACAAATGATTGGAAAGATTGGTGTGACAAGCTGTATAGGGATGGCTTGGCACATCTCAGATATGCTGAGTTTGCTGCATCAGTCTGGTCGTTCTCACAATCTATTGCATCCAGAGAGTATCGGGTTGAATGATCTGGGTGAACTTGAGATCAGACCTGCACTGGGGCGATTTATTGCATCGGATCCAGACCCGAAGGCCTCTGCAATTGCAACCGATTGTTGGCAAATGAGACAAGTAATACAGTACCTAGGGATCTCTAATAAGGTAGACCCACTGTTTGCATTGCTCAATAGAGGATTGCAGGAAGAACTTGCTCGATTGCGCTTACAACCCGCTACGGCAATCCGGCAGAGTATTGCTGCGGTATTGGCTCGTCATTCTGAATGGGAAGACAGTTTTGTATCGCAGATGGGGGCAGAGTGGGCTCTCAATCAGAGAAATTTGCAAGAGAATACAATCATTCCACATCGATTGAAGTCAACTCGCCCGACGTTGTCTATAGATGATGTGAAAGATATGACAGATTCCATCGATTTATGGGGCAATTTATTTACCTCATCGAGTATTGATGAGGCGTCATCTTCGCAAGCGTTGTTACTTGAAGCGTTGAGTGGGAAGCAGCCTTTCAAAGAGGGTATGCCCGTATCGAAAATTACATTGCCAACACACAGAGGAGATCCGATAGAAGAGACCTCTCCAAAGTTGGAGATTGATCTGATTGGCCCCACTTCAATTCAGGTGCCAGTGCAAACAAAGCGTCCAGGGTTGGTCTCGATTCGAGAGGTGGGGATTGATGAGACGCCAGATCTTGAAGAAGATTACTATCATGGTTTCTCAGCGATTGTCGAAGAGACAGCAGACAACCTAGAAGCAATACATCGCCGAAGACGGAGTTCACAGTCTAGAAGAGATGCAAATCCGTATGGTGATACGTTGCCATCATTCTCTGAAGAGCAAACGGAAGTGGTCGTTCCACCGGATGTCGAAGATCTTTCATTCAAACGAATGTCGTCAGAAGAGTCTGAATCCAGTCAGAAGGAATTGTATGAATCAAACGATGCTGACAGTGTTGCAGATCTAGAGCCGAGAACGAACACACCATCGGAATTGATATTGATGGATGATCAGTCATCCGATGGTATTGAGCTTGGAGTTCCCGAGGCGATAGTTGTCGCTGTTGAACATCATGAGGTTGAAGAAGGTCGTTTGGACAGTTCAGAATCAGAATCGATAGAGTCGAATTCTTCAGAACAACACATCCCAGTACTGGAGTCTTCGGAGGAACTCTCTTTAGACATACGTGAAGAGCAACTCGTTCAGTCTGGATTTGCAGGAGACCGTTTGGCTACAGAAGAGAAGCCTGTAGAAGAGAAGCCTGTAGAAGATAAGACAGTAGAAGATAAGACAGTAGATTCACCTGTTATTCCGCCGGACCGGTCTATTCATTCTGTTATGGAGACAGAGTCTCGACTGGAAGTTGGTGAAATAGAGTCTCGAGATCTTGTTGTACACATTGAACAGGGTGCTCCATCGTCTGTTGAGACCTCTATATTGGACACACAAGAGATAGAAGAAGAGATAGAAAAGGAAGATATAGAACAAGCCGAGATAGACTCAGATGCGAAGGCCGAAGTCGCTGACCAGTCCAGTCCAGAAATCGTTGATCATAGAGTGGGTCTATCTGAATCAATCGTGTCTGAATCAATCGTGTCTGAATCCGAAGAGGTTGTGTCTGAACAGTATGAAACACTCGATATGGATGTGGAAGATCGTTCAATCTGTACTCCAGAAACCGAAGAGATCAATCGTGCTGTACTTGGAGAGAGCGCCCAGTCAGAAGACATCTCTGTTGCTGAAGAACACATATTAAGTTCATCTGAATTTACTGCGCGAGAGCAGGAATTTGATTCAGAAGGGTATACGGACGGGGTTGTACCTTCAATTCGAATGGAGGTGAGTGAAGAGTCGTCAGAGGAATCTGAAAAGACCAATCCTGTTTCCATTCACAATATGCCTCTAGTCTCCATCGTAGAGGAAGACGACTTCAATTCATCCGAAGATTTAGAAGAGTCAGAAGATGAAGCAGGTGTGAGTCTAGCCTTTTTGATTGAGCCGAAGATCAACACTGCCCAGTTGGATGAAGTCTTTGAGGAAGAGGTCTCCTCGACTCGATCGGATACCGGTGGAACGTCGAAGTCAGAGCCGGGTTTTGTAGCTACGCTTAGCCCAGAAACGTCCGTCATGTCTGCGACTGTCTTAGACGTTGAGGAACCTTTGGCAGATATTGAGTTTCCTTCGATTGAGGAAGTGCGGGCCCAAGACCAGACGTTTGCTGGCGATGTGAATTCTCTATTTGACTCTCCAGGGCTATTTGACTCTTCAGAGCCGGTTGCCACACCGTCTAGTCACAATGTTCAATCTCAGTTGGCTACAGATTCACTAAATGAACCGAAGTGGACAGGGGCAACATCCTTTGACAATCTCACCAATTCTGAAGAGGCGTTGGGGGATGAGAAGTATGCGTACGCCCAAGTCGAACTTGGTGATGTCGATGCCGTTTTGGGAGAGTCGATACGAGACTTTTCAGAGTTGGAAAGACGTGGTTCGCCATGGGGACTGTTGCTAATTGTTAGTCTGATTGTGATCTGTGCGATTGTCTCCGTATTAAACTTGAACACGTCTGAATCAGTCTCCGATGCAGACACCGTGATGGTGAATACCCCTGCTGAGACCATTCGTACACAAGTGGAAATTCAAACAGATCCACCCAGAGGTTCTGTATTGATACAGAACAATAGCCTCGGTGTGGCTCCGATACAATGGAAAATTGAAGCCGGCGAGGTGTTTTTGATGTGTGTTGACTGGGGGAGCAATCCAGTATGTCGGAAAGTACCTCGAAGTGATTTACAGGTTGATACGTACACCTTTACACAACGATTGACACCATAGTCATTTTGCTCTACACTTGAGTGTTATGACGGACGCAGCACCAACATTACGAGAGCAGGCCGAACGTTTCCCACAAGAGCCTGGTGTCTACTTTTTTAGAAATGCCAAAGGTCGGATTCTATATATTGGAAAGGCCAAAAATTTACGCAATAGAATCTTTCAGTACATTCGGATGACGGATGGTCGAAGGATGATTGGTCGATTACTCAGTCAATCTAGAACGTTGGACTTTACGATTACGCAAAGTGAAAAGCAGGCGCTCATATTGGAAGCCAAGCAAATCCAAGAGCACAAACCCAAGTTCAACATACAGTTATTAGACGGAAGAGCCTTCTTACACTTTCATCTGGATGAAACTCATGAGTACCCATCTCTCACTCTGACTCGGTTTCCCAAAATTAGAAAAGGGCATCGATACTTTGGGCCCTATGTGGATAGCAAAGCAGCACGAGATACCATGGATATCATCGATAAAAATTTCCAACTGCGTACCTGTTCCGATGAAACGTTAAAACGAGAGAAACGTCCCTGCTTAGAATACCACATACATCGTTGCTTGGCGCCTTGTGTCGAGAAATGTACCACAGATACCTACCAAGGAGAGATCGCAAAGGTCTTGGAGTTTCTAAATGGAGATTCGCATCAGGTCCTCGATAAAATGGAAACTAGAATGTACACCCTTAGCGAACAGCTTCGATTTGAAGAGGCCCTGGCGGTTCGTGATCAGCGAGTGAGAATTCAGCAACTTTTGGAAGAATCTAAGCAGACGACATCTCAACGAAAAGACAGAGATTATTGGGGGATTGAACAAATCGGAAACGTTGGTGTGTATGCTGTGTCAGCCTATCGGAGGGGGGATATGCGTCCAGTAGTGACGCGCTCCTTTTCTGATGTTATCGAAGAGACCCCAGCTGAAATGTTGTGTTCGCTTCTTAGTGGGTGGTATATGTTGGAAGCGCCACATGAGATTGTAGTGCCATTTTTACCTGCCTCCCATTCAATATTGGAAGAGGTGTTGTCCGAACGTGCGGGTAGACAGGTGACCATATCGGTGCCTCAACGTGGTGAACGATTTGAAAAATTGGAACTTGCCAAAAGGAATGCTCAAGCAAAGTACCGACAGGTACAAGATGAAGCCACACAACGTAAAGATCTACTGACGGCTTTTAAGCAGGTCGCCAACTTGAGCCAGATTCCATTCCGAATAGAATGTTTTGACAATTCTCATTTGGGAGGGACACTTCCGGTGTCTGCAATGGTGGTGTTTGAGCATGGTAAACCCAATAAACACGCCTATCGTCGTTTTCTTATCAAAGAGGCTGAAGGTGGGGATGATTACGACGGAATGAGAGAGGTGTTGCGGCGTCGTTTTAAAAGGGGACTGTCTGAAAACAATGAAGGTTGGGAGTTACCACAATTGCTCATTGTGGATGGCGGTACGGGGCAACTCAATATTGCAATGGAAGTCTTGGATGACTTAGATGTTTCGGGAGTAGACGTAATCGGAGTGGTCAAGCCTCGAACACATCGAAAACGAGGGGACATGGAGATGCCAGATCGGATTGTATCACCAGATTTGATCGATCCAGTCCAATTGTCCAAAGGGGATCCGGTGTTGTTGTTTGTCCAGCGTATACGAGATGAAGCACACAATACAGCTGTGTCTTATCAAAAAAAGCAGCGAGAGAAGTTCTTTACCCGTTCAGACTTAGACGCTGTTTCTGGAGTCGGACCTAAAATTAAGAAGGCATTGCTTGTTCATTTTGGGTCGGTAAAAGCAATTGCTGCGGCCAATCAGAATGAATTGATGCAGGTGACTGGAGTGGGAGAATCGATGGCTGATCGCATTGTGGCACATTTTTCTCGAATCAATAAACGTTGAACAGTCATTCTGAACATGCATTGTGTTAGATTTAGAAGAGATACAGTCGATATATTCAGGATGTAGAGATGCCATCGTTATTTGAGAACCATATTGTAGCTCGACTCGTTTGGGTGAGTGGGTTGATGTTTTTACTCCTGTGTTCAGTCTTTGGAGGTGTTTCAAAGGTCATCTATCCAACTGCTGTAGACTTAGACCTGTCTGGAGACATTCATCGTACGGTAGGAGTCATACAGATTCTCACAGCAGCGCTCTTGTTGTGGAGGGCGCATCGCCGATTGGGAATAGCCCTTGCAGGGTTGAACTTTTTGGGGTGGCTAGTTTGGTTTGGCACTACAAACATGCAGATGGTGATATTCTGTCTAATTGGTCTTGTTGTCTCGAGTATGTTGTTGTTGTGTCGATTCAATTTTTCTCCTCCTGAAAAGGAGCCTGAGCCCTCTATAGAGGAGTTGGCGACAGGTTCCGCATCTGTAGAATTGGATGCAGAAGTAGAGATAATAGAAGATCCTCCAAAGGCATCTCTTTGGATGGATGGTCTAGATAAAGATGACTTGCTGAAGTGGGTATTTGGAGAAGATAAATAATATGGAGACCCCCCTTGTACTTAGCTGGTATAGGGAGTACTATAGTTCATGTGAATAGGAAACATATTTAGAACCCTAAAAAATTGAGTATGTTCTTACAAGGGGAAAAATTATGTCAAAATCGTTATCAACAAAGGAATCATCAGGCAAGGGTTCATCCGGGTCGAGTCGTAGCAATCCTCAGAGTGGAGCCTCTAATGCTGAAAGGAATTCTGCTGTACAAGCAATGAACGCTGCCCAGAAAAATCCGCCGACGGCTAAACTTCCTTTTAACAGCGTGCCGATGCATACGGTCATCCCGCTACCAGGAGCCGTTGCGCACACCAAGTTAACAGTTGGCGGTGAGCTTACAGCAAAAAAAGTTGGAAGTACAAATCCTGCAACGGTTTCTCCATCGGGTGCATCTGCATCATACAGTGGGAAAAATGGAAGTGTGAATGCGGATTCAGATGGTTCAGTGGAGGCGGAGCTGAAATCGACGTTGAATGGCATTAAATACGGAACTCAAGTTAAACTTGATGGTGGGAAAGCCACGGTTGGTTTTGGAGTCGCAGGTGATTTTGGTACACAAAAAATCTCTACAGACGGTAGTAAAATTATATACAAAGGTGAAACACCAGAAATTAAGAAGGTGGTGAATGGTGTTGAGATTTCCGGTAAGTTATCTTTTACTGTGGAATTGACCATTGTTCCCAATCCACCTCAAAAGCAGCCCCAAAGTCTTTGGGATCGCTTCACCAATACTTTGTCGTCGGCGACCCAAGCCTTAGGAGACTTCGTCTATCAAAATAGAGAGGCCATCTTAATAGGTACAGCAGTTGTTGCGGTGGGTGCTGTCATCGTAATGACAGGAGGAGCGGCTGCTCCTGCACTGGCAGTAGGATCAGACAGACGCTTAAAGCGGAATATCAAGTTGGTGGGTCGTTCACCGTCTGGGATTCCGCAGTATACGTTTCAGTATCTCGATCACGACACCACTTATCATGGGGTAATGGCACAAGACTTAGAAACGTTGGCTCCTGAGGCTCTCGTGAAGAGGGAAGATGGAATGTTTGCCGTTTATTATGACTTGATTGACGTGGATTTTTACTCGTTGTCTCAGTAACAGATCAAAGATTCGAAAGTCATTTCCAAGAGCACTCGGCGGTGAGTTCCAAAGGTGCTTCACCGGTGTGAAAGATGGTGTCATCGTTCCACCATCCTAGGGAATTGTTGTGTATCTGTCTGCCATCAGGGCATTCTCTATGCAGTGTGATGAGCATTTGGCCATCTTTTTTGCATGCACCCAACTGGATATTTTTGGGCACATGTGTCCCTTCTTCGAGCTGAGAGCAGGGAAGTTGATATTCTGTGGCATCTTTTAAAAACTGCTCAAGAGCCTCATCCTCAGACAACGGTTCAGAGACAGTGCATCCGATTGTCCAGAATGAGAGAGTGTAAAAGGAGGTACGCACGGTGCTGATACGTTTGCTGTTATTGAGTCAAGCAGATGGCGTATGCTGTTACTGAAACATTTCCAGCGTAGCAGGTCCAACCCGATACAGAGCTGCTGTCTACCGCATTGACAGGGTAGGACGACCACATTGATGTCTGAGGACAGTCGCACCCACCAGAAATCAATATATCATCTGCGTCGTCACATTGTGCAGTAGGGCTAGAACTAGAAGTAGCAGTCCTCTGATACATGGCAGCGTATGAAAGACCACCACTGGCGGAACCGCTGCCAGCGTCGTCTGCAGAGCATGCCCAAGCTGAGCCATTCCACTTGGCGATTTCATCCGTACTACAGTTGAGATCTCCTAAGGTGTCTGAATCTGTCGATGTAGTAACGATGGTAGAACCACCCATTGTAGAACCAGAAGCGAGTCCAATAGAACCGTTTGTAACAAAGGTTTCTACTTGCGACTCAGAGAGTTGGGTGTTTTGGTCTGTCGATGTAGTAACGATGGTAGATCCGCTCATTGTAGATCCAGAAGCCAATCCGATAGAACCGTTGGTAACAAAGGTTTCTACTTGAGACTCAGAGAGTTGGGTGTTCGTATCGATGTCCGCATCACAGTACCATTCCCCCAGTGTTCCATCATATCGGGCGATATCACCATCCTGACAGGACAGTCCAAGTCCGACGAGTGTATTGTCGACATCCGTTAGAATAGTCGTTCCACCAATGGTTGTGTTGGAGTTTAGGTCGTAGGCATTGTTAGAAATGTAGTTTCCAACTTCTGATGGAGTGAGGGTATTGTCTGAAACACAAGCCCAGTCTGAACCATTCCAACTTACGATTTCGCCACTGGAGCAGTTTGAATCGAGAAGGTCAAGTTCATCACCATCATCGAGACCAGTTGGAACATTTTGAAGGTTGTTCCAATTGAGGTTTGAACTTGGCGTGAGGATAGAAGCGCCACCAATTGTGGTACTCGAATTTAGATTGAGTGTCGAGGTGCTCTCTACATAACTCTCTACTTCAGATGGACTGAGTACATTGTCAATGTCGTCTAAGAATCCAGCTGGTTTGCCTTGAATGTTGTTCCAGTTTGGTTGAAGAGTGGTTGCACTGGTAACAATGCTGTTCCCGCCGACTGTTGTGGAGTTTGCCAAGTTGAGATTCGATTGGTTTTCAACGTATTGGATGACCTGACCACTCGACAGAACATCGTCTACATCATCTGCAAAACCTGAAGGGATGCCTTGTACGTTGGTCCACAGTGGTGTGACAGGTTGGCCTACCCAAGTACCTGTAGAATCAATGACGGGTGAACCTTGAATACTGACATTGTCGGCATCTACTGAACCACCTTCCACGCTTTCAGCAATACCAGCGATTTGAGCATAGGGTGCAGAGTTTATAGCCTGTCTTGGACTCATCGGGCTGTTGGCGTCGAGCTGCACTTCCAAGTAGATGGGGTAGCTTAGGAGGGTGCCAGAGTCTAAGGCATTGTTTTGCGTGTCGGTTCCGAGTACAGTGGCGTAGTATCCATTGTTGAACTGAACGCTGAGAGATTCTGACCAAAGAACGGAACCACTAGTGACATCGGTGTAGACACGAAAAGTTAGCGTATGTACACCAGTGACTGAAGCCCCTGAACCATCGAGCAATCGACCTTGCTGAGTCAGTTGAAGTGGAACGGCATTGGCCTCTAGCAGCAATGAAAAGAGCATAGAGGTAAACATGTGTTACTCCGGTGTATATACGTAGTGAGAGCCCATTTGTAAG
>CALDQI010000462.1:0-3164 GCA_937911635.1 uncultured Pseudomonadota bacterium
ATAAACAAAACCGAGCAATATTGAAAACAGTGGATGGTGAAGCACTAAAGATAACTCAAAATAGAGTGAGCAACGTTGCGGTTTCACACCTTCATTTCGAAAACATTCATTTCCTGTTTTCAGAACAAAGCGATTTTTACAACAAGATCACGAATCTGACGTTTCGACATTGTCTTTTTGATAAGGGAACGTTGGATGCCGACTGGGATGACGCTTATTTTGCCGTGGTTCGAACCAAAGATATCGTTGTCGAATACTGTGAATTCCTTCGAGACAATCGCGATGAAGGAGGTCGTGGAGTAACCATTTACTTGGGTCGGAACACAATAATTCGCGATTCTTATTTTGGTACCACAAGGGACCTAACTCAAGCTCATGAACACGGATACTTCAAAACCGCCATCAATGTGAATGGTCACGACATTGTTTCTACTCAAGTCTATCGAAGCGAAGATATCCGCTTACACGGAAATACTTTGCGTAGACATGACGACCCAACCATCCCTTACGAATATCAAGACCATATGATTTATGCTTGGGGGTATGATGGACTGACGATGACACAGAATAAAGGTGAGGGTTGGGGGACAACAGCGGACGGTGGTCTTAAAATCCGCAATGGAGATAAAGTGATCGCTTATCGAAATCGGCTTCGAGACTCGGGATTCCTAACCTATAGTTATGACAATGGAAGTCATACATACCCTGAACATTTCATTGATGCCGTTCTGATGGGAAATCGAATTGATTTACATGACAGTACAGAAGAATGCACCAGCAATTATTGCGGTATTATCTACTGGCGAAACTTTGGCGACCGATGTGACCCGGGATTAGAAGACAATATTTCGATACTGGACAACTACTTTGTCGATGGTGGGGGGATCAGAGTTTCATCTGCCGACTCTGATGGATTTTGTTCCTCTGGAAACATCGGGAATGAATCGGACGATATGAACAACGTTTGCAATACAATTCAAACCTCAAGCTGCCAACCAGCTGACTGGACCCACTACGCCACTGGTGTCTATGCGGGAGATTTCAATGGAGATGGGATTGAGGACTTTGTGTTGTGGCAAGACAATACTTGGCAAATGCACGAGAGTGATGGACATGGATTCATTGTGAGCAATTGGGGCAACGACCTGAATCCTTCATATGAAACATTTCGCCATGATGTACACGTTTTAGATGTCAATGGTGACCGCTATGACGACTTGGTCTATCGTGGACTATGTGCAGGAAACACAGCCTGTTTTCGAGTTCACTTGTCGGATGGTTCGACCTTCAGTTCTGGTCAAAACTGGGGCTCTACAGCATCCTTTAGTTCGAATTCTGAGACGTTTAACTACGGCATCACCGTTGGTGATTTCAACGGCGACGGAAACGAGGATTTACTGTATCGAGGAAGCGACTCCAATTCCAATCAATGGATTGTTCAACGCTCAACAGGAACAGGATTCGTTTCTGAAGTTTGGAGTGATGGTTTCTGGGAGAATGAACAAACTCGTACCTTTGGAGTTGTCGTCGGCAATTTTGATGGAGACACCACCGGTCGAGATGACATTGCCTATCGTGGAGAATGCAGTGGCTCCCCTTGCTTTGTCGTCCACACTTCTACCGGTACAACATTCTCAGAACCCAACGATTGGGGAAACAATTACTACAGTGCCGAATACACTGAGCACCTTTCTTTATTCGTAGGTGACTACAACAACGATGGCAAAGACGATCTGGGATATCGAGGAAAATGTGGAACCGGCGACCATAAATGGCGATTCCATAAGTCAGATGGACAAACATTTACGGTCAACAATTGTTCCCATTACAACAAGTTCGACGAGTTCAATGATCCCAATTAACCTTTTGATCACCTACACGGAAACACTGGTTCAACGAATAAGTCTCGTCACATGTATCGCTTTGGAGGCAAAGAGATCAAGTAGTGAATAGACTGCTGCAAAAGAATGGAATGTGGCACTTGGTCTGATTCTATGAGTCCAAGCTCTTCAAACAATGTGAATTGTGCTTTAATGCATTTTCCCCTCTCCATATGAAGGGGTTCATGGAACACAGAATAATGCACATTCTTACCATCTGTTCTACGAAGATACCCATCAAATGGATGCGTTAAGGTTCTCCAAGTATCTTCCTCACTGGAGAAGCCATCTAGAATCCCAATCGATTCATTGGTCCCCTCTGTCTTGAGATGCTCTAGTCCATGCTTACCTGTGGCAAACCATTCATATTTTGTACAGTGTTTGGCAGACCAAGAGGCTTGGTGAGTGTGATTGGCATAGTGCCAAGGCATCTTCCATATATGCCGAGGAACAACATTCCATTTTGTCCCTAAACTGGTACCAAAGAACCAAGCAACTTGCTTGCCTTGATATCGAACGTATGCTCTGTAATTGGTTTGGTGGCATTGAATTTTAAAGAAAGGGGCAAACCCCACAAAGAAATTATGATTGAAAAAGGTGACCGCAGAAATGAGTGCACGATCTGTTCCATTTTGTAATGTGACGATTTCAGGAGTAAAATCAGCTGGAAGAATATCCTGCATTTTTTTTGGATCGACATCAAAGGTAGTGATTGCCATATCCTGTAAAATAGAGGATACATCTCCCAATCTCTGTTTGACTGCAGGATATTGTTCGGAGTGAAGTGTCATAATTCTCTCTAATGTATATGGTAAAGGATGTTCAAGATCGGTTCAATTACCAAGGCTCTACAGGTGAAATGGCACCACTCACTGAAAATCATCAAAGGAGTGATATTCAATACTTCAGATTAACAACCGAACACATATGCGATCCATGATGAATGCCGGTACAAATCGCGCAACGAATGCTACCCATCCATCGAAGCCGACCACATATCTAGCCCTTGGATATTTCGAGAACAAAGCGTGATTCATCACCTTGGTCACACGGTTCACCGAAATCGCATTCTTGGCACCCTGAGCAATCATTTTTTTTCCGTTGAGAATGGCTGAATGATATCGCTCGACATCTGAATGTTTCTCCACTTGATCAAACGGCCTCTTTGACCATATGGGCGTTTGAATACTACCGGGTTGTATCAAAGAGACTCGAATATTGGATGGTTTCAATTCAACTCGCAATGCATCACAGAAAGCCCTCAAGGCAAACTTCGAAGCAGAA
>CALDQI010000463.1:0-3703 GCA_937911635.1 uncultured Pseudomonadota bacterium
AGTTTTATCACCGAATAAGATAATACCTTGACCAGGCATATTAATTGCTGCCTTGCTTACTCCTTTTGGTAATGCATTTTTCATAATACCAAATAAATAGCCAGCTACCCTTCGGATTTGTAATTCCTCTGCTCCTTCTGTTTGACAAAGAGTGCCTATTCGAGTCACATTCCCAGCATCATCAAACATCAACCGTGTCGTTTTGCCCAAGTTTTCATTGTGATTGAGTGCCATACAGGCGGTCTGTCCATCACATCTATTCAACAGTGCTTCTGGATCGATATCCGAGAATATATCCCCATTCCAAATGAGAAACGTTTCAGCGAGGTCGTCTTCAGCAGCCTTTAGACCACCACCGGTACCAAGAATCTCTGGTAGTTCAATTTGTACAGCGATGTTTACATCAAACGCTGGATTGAGAGCCCATTCTTGAACTTTTTCCCACAGGTGGTGCGCATTAACGACAAACTCACGGTGTCCATGATTGTAGAGATGAGCCACAGCAAAATCCACCATCGGTCGACCGAGTAGAGGCAATAGAGGTTTGGGGCGATGATTGGTGAGGGGACGAAGACGGGTGCCAAAACCGGCAGCCAATAAAAATACAGTGGCAGACATGGGGGTATCCAAGTTTGGGGAATTGAAGAGAGTACTCTTGTTGTAATCTATTGTTTTGAGAGTGTCATTTGTAGATTTCACTTCTCACCGATAGATTTTAGCATCACACCATTTTTGATACCGGATACGCTCATGCAACCGTCTATGATTCGAACCATTTCTTCTGTTCCTGCTCTCTTTCTCCAGTTTGTACAAGAACGACCTGAAGCCAATTTTGTGTATGTTCCCAGCGGTCAGCAGCCAAATATCGATTGGAACGGCATCAGTAGACAAGAAGCACTCGATCAGGTTGCCGGATTGAGTCATCGCTTGGAGCAGCTTGGTGTAGAGAGAGAGACAAAGGTTGCAATTTGGTCAAACACTCGGGTGGAGTGGTGCTGGATAGATATGGCAGTGCTATCGCTTGGAGCAGTAACGGTTGGTATTTATCCCACGCTGACCAAAGACATGGTGCTCGAGCAACTGAGCGATGCAGATGTAGAGGTACTCATCGTGGAGTCGGAGGAGCAGTACATCCAGTGGGAAGAAGACTTCGATGGGCTGTCGAAACTTCGGCATGTGCTTACGATCGATAAAGGGTCGGAACGTGTTCAACTTCAAGGAGACGAACCAGACCTAGACTGGTACCGCGACAGGGTATCTCAATTGACGTCAGATCTTCTTGCGACCATCGTCTTTACATCCGGATCCACTGGTGCCAGTAAAGGGGTCATGCTCACGCATCGAAATTTCTTGTGGAATCTTGCCGACACCAAAGAGGTGTTGCCATTTAAAGGTACTGTGCGATCGATTGTGTGTTTACCACTTGCGCATTCTCTGCAGCGTTTTGTAATTTACCGCGCCTTTGTAGAAGATATTGAAGGGTATTTTGCTCCATCCCTCAAAGAACTCAAGGAAACCCTTACACAAACCAAACCGACGCTCTTAATCGCCGTCCCCAGAATGCTCGAAAAGATTCAAAATGCAGTGTTTCAGCAGGCCCTCCAGCGTTCATCGATTGCCGAGGCGATGGTTCGATGGGCGATAGAGGTGGGTTGGACGGTGCAGAGAAGTAAAGCCGAAGGAGAAGAGCCTTCTTTGAGAATTCGGGCACAGTACGCCATGCTCAATCGACTCGTTCTATCAAAAATCCGAGAGAGACTCGGAGGTTCATTGACGACCATCGTCTCTGGTGGTGCAGCATTAAATGACCATACGGCGAGATTCTTTTGGGCACTCGGTATTGAAGTGGTCGAAGGCTGGGGGCTGTCAGAGTCTTGTGCACCAGCGACATTGAATACAGATGGCGTTCGTAAATTAGGGTCCGTAGGTCAGGCAATGCCCAGCGTGGATATGAAATTGTCTGAGCACTCGGAAGTTCTTCTTAAGGGTGCCGGTATATTCTCAGGATACTACGGTATTGACTCGGGATACGCCTTCGATGAAAATGGATATTTCAAGACTGGTGATTTGGGCTACGTCGATGAAGATGGGCACCTCACCATCACCGGAAGATCAAAGGATATCATCGTTACGGCAGGTGGAAAGAACATCGCTCCAAGACGCATTGAAGCCAAAGTCGATGGAGAGTTGATCCATCATTGCATTACGATGGGAAGTGAGCAGCCCTATCTAGTAGCCCTCATTGCTCTCGATGATGAGTTCCTGAGTAATTTGGCTGCGGAGAATGACTGGGCGGGCGACTTTAAGGCTCTAAGTCAGCATCCAGAAGTCAAGCGCTTGGTGGACGAGCGAGTACAGGTTGCGAATCAATCTCTGGCCTCGTTTGAACAAATTAAGAAGTTTGCCATTTTGTCAGAGCCCTTAACTGAAGAGTCGGGTGTACTTACTTCAACTCAGAAGTTGAAGCGAGCGGTCATATCTCAGCGTTTTGAAACCGTCTGGAAAGGATTGTACACATAGCTCAAAAGTTTGGCATGCTTCTTGCATTGACTGAAAACAACACCGTATTCATAATCCTTTGGAGATTCTCATGTTGTTTTCACTCTTGCTTTCACTCACCAATCCAGCCGAAGCCTGCGTTATGCCCATCAATGTCGATTCTACGTTTCCTGTTTCTGGAGAAATGGAGTTGGCACCCGATGCACTCTTTCAAATTCGTCTCAGCTGTGAACAGCTGTGGGAAGACCCTCAGTTTGTCGTAGAGCAAAATGGGGTGGAGATTGATGCAGATGTTCGTATTCATCGCCGGATGATTACTGCCGATGCCGAAGAAGTATTCGTGGAGGTAGACCCTGTAGAAGATTTGAAACCAGGTGCTTCAGTTATGCTGTCTGTAGACTACTTCGGTATGCGAACGCCAGCGGCTACTTTTGTTGTCGGAGAGGTATGGACAATGCCAGAAATTCTTGAGGTTCCAAATATCTACTGGATGTCTACATACGATGTTTCTGATGAAGAACCAGAAGGAGAATGCTGGATTCAAAAGGAAGGCCAGATTGACTTTGATATCGATATCGCCTCAGAAGGTCAAGCGATTCGTATATACGAGATTGATCCAGAACAGCGATTTGAAACTCTCACTGCAGACATGCTCACGACACCGTTTCATACCGTTATTGATATGAATTCTTGGGAGGATATGAGTGCCCTGATTCCGGCCGAGAAGCTGAATGGCGAAGACATGTGCTTTGCCGCTACCTTCATCAATGAAGGCGGCGTAGAGAGTCGTCCGTCAGAAGTCCGCTGTGTGTCTGATATGGAATGGAGTCTTGAAGGGGACTGCTTTGTGACACCATTTAGCTGCTCCACCATGCAACCAATCGATCTTGGTTGGATGGCGATGATGATGGGTACACTCGGTTTGGTCCGTCGCCGAAATCGTTGAGTCGGAGGAATTCTGTGGGTGGTCTAAAAAACTGTGAAAAATGTGAATAAATGTCCGAACTTGACGTTTTATACAGTGTAGAAGGTTGAATGTTTGAGTCGATGTGGGACAGGGGGTTCTGCATCGACTCTCTTTCTATTCTAAAAGTTGATGTGCGGTGCTGTCTTCTTCGGTTGACTTTGGTTCTGCTCGCTCGGATACATGGAGTATCCCTCGCTCTCAGCCCCTGTGTCACCCTGTGAATCCATCATCCACTCT
>CALDQI010000464.1:0-7244 GCA_937911635.1 uncultured Pseudomonadota bacterium
AAAGAACCATCATAGTCATCACAATCATCCACACTCAACACACCATCACAGTCTGCATCATTGCTATCTGACAACAGAGCCACATCTCCATCATCACAATCCGTTCCTGCAATGACGCCCAATGATGGACTGGATTCACCCCAATCATCATCATCCACATCTGTCATGCAGTCAAAGAAGGAATCATTCGGTGCGGCACCTGGAAAGGTCACATCCGAATCATCATCACAGTCGGTCCCAACTATAGCTCCAGATACTGGACTGATTGAACCAAACCCATCACCATCCACATCGGTCATACAAGCTTGTGGCGAGTCGTACGCAGCAGCACCTGGATAGGTTTCTATCGATACATCATTGCAGTCTGTACCTGCTACAATAGACCCAATTACCGAGTCATCTCCGTAACCGTCCCCATCAAAATCTGTCATACACAGAGTTGCATCATCCAAAAATGCGGCTCCAGTGTAGGTCATCAGATCAGAATCATCACAGTCCCCATCACAAGAACTCTCCCCGTCCCCATCGGTATCACTGGGGTTCAAAGCAATATTGGTATCGTCACAATCCGTACCAATCTCTACACCTGCAGCGGGATTCATCGAACCATACCCATCACCATCGACATCGGTCAGACACAACAATGGACTGTCCAAAGCCCCTGCCCCTCTAAACGTGTATGGATCGGTATCATCACAGTCAGTACCGGCGATAGCCCCTATCTCAGGGTTTGATGCCGCATGTCCATCATCATCGGCATCGGTCATACAAGTGGTTGAAGAAGTGACTTGAGCCGCTCCTGGAAAGGTCACATCGGAAGCATCGTTGCAGTCGGTGGTATCCAATATGAATCCACTGGGCTGAGTACAGGCATTTTGACTGACATTGGCGTTTCCAAAACCGTCTCCATCACCATCTTCATACCAAGTAGAGGCATCCAAAGCGGTGGACTCATCGACAGTCCCATCACAGTTGTCATCTACCTCATTGCAATATTCATCTGCCCCTGTATATGTCGTGGCGACCGTATCATCACAGTCTGACTCACAAGTGGACTGTCCATCCCCATCTACGTCGTCTTGATTGAGGGTCGCATTGGAGTCATCACAATCGGTTGTCTCAGCACCCCAACCATCTTCATCCTCATCTGTCAAACAGTCAGTCTCAGATTCCTTTTCAGCGGCACCCGGAAATGTCAGGGAGTTGTCGTCATCACAATCCGTCCCAGCAGCATATGGCTCAATTGCATTGGCATCACCGAACCCATCTCCATCTCTATCAAGCATACATTGTTTGTATATATCTTCTGTCACTGCACCAGGATAGACCATCGGGTCTCTATCGTCACAGTCACCATCGAACTCTGAATACCCATCTCCGTCATCATCATCCGCCAGTGGGTTCTTGGGGATATCGGTCCGACAACCGACTAAGCTGAGCATCAGTAACAATACAGACATGAGTCACTCCTTGAGTACAATAGACACGTAGGAAATGTAACCCGTAGTGGAAATGTCTTTCAAGAACTCAAGTAGACCGATGTATCGAACTCCTTAATATCGAAACAATGAACTTTGCAAATACATGGCTTAATCGATTCTTTTGTAAGTCGTTTTTTTCCATTGGATTCCAACACTGTGAAAGACTGTGAGTCACTCTTCAAGATTGGGTTTGTCTCTCGTTCATTTGGTATGTCCAGACAAATGATTCGCCATCCACCTTCCAAGTTTCACTGCCGCCTGAGGATCAATAAACTCACTCTCTGAAAGTTGAAGTCCACTCATAATATCGTTGAGTCGACTGCGTTACACCAATCGAATGTCTTTACTCACACTCAAATCAGTAATGAGCATCTCAGCGAGCCCTCTACGAAGCATGTCTAAGTCGACATTGTCAGATGTATTTTCAAAATATCCTACGGCAATACGAATTGAATCGTCATTGGATCTGGAATCAGGTGTTTTCAGTTCTACTGAATCACGAGAGCCATCCGACTCAGGTTCTCCATATGCGGAAAATCCTCAACCGTTAAATAAAAGCAATACAATCAATTTCAACATCTGTGACCACCCCCATCTTTAACGTGAAGAAGTGACCGCAGCCAGTGTAACAGAAATCAATCCTGAATATCCAAACCATTTGGCAACGCGCAAACAGTACTTCTGTGCAATATTGAAATCAAATATATCAATAGAGTTATTTATGTATCGTTGTTATCATTTTGAGAACTGACAACGAATTACTTAGGTATATATTTATACAACAAAATGTAACCTCTCAGGAAAAACGAATGATTGAACAATCGATTTTAGACCGCATCCTAAAACGCTATCAAAAGGTCATACAGTACAGTACTATAGATCCAGAAGTTGCTTTGGGTGAGGCCCGAAAGACAGCAGAAGCCATCTTGAAAGTCTTGTATACCCAGCAAAATGAACAAGAACCGGGCAATCAGTTGTTCAACAAGCCCGTTGAAAAGAAAATGCTCAGTGATTTGGCATCAATCATGGAAAAGATCAAACGCTATCCTCTAATCGTTGCCACTGCAGTTCGAACGATACAAGCATTTGGAAATATCGGTGCTCACGATCAAGGGGCCGAAGCAGACCACGTAGATGAAGAATCCATCCAGGCCTGTACGACAGCATTGAAAACATTGATGAAATGGTTCTGGAAGGATTCTGGTCAAGACATGTCCCGGTTGTCAGCGTCTGTTCCTGAAAAGTCTCAAAATCAAGATGAATCAACACCCAGCCTTTTAACAAATACTGCCAGTGAATTGAACAATATCTTGCCAGCACTATCCAATATCGGAGAAGCAGTCGCAAAAACAACATCCGAAATGGTCAATTCTACTTCCAAAGTCGTTACTTCCGCATTGGATACAGCGAATCCAACAATGGGTCAAATAGATTCAACTGCACCTTCCAATGCCAAAAGTCCAACACCAATACTTGTAGGGATTGGCGTTCTTGTTCTATTGATAGGAGGTTGGTTTACCATTGGTTTCAATGATGCAGAAGAAGACAAGACAACCGAACAAGCATCGATTGTAGAGGTGCCCGAAAAGCAAACTCTTCTAGAGCGAATATCGAAAGTCTACGAAGGGGCTCACATTCCAGTTCCTCCTACAGAATGTCAGAAGGAAAATGAACAGGTGTTGGAAACGTTAAAAACGACACCGGTTGACAGATTGAAAGCATCTATCGTTAAAGACAACATCGCGAGTTCAATTTTATTGCGAGCATTATTGATAAAGGATTGGAATTCCAGTTTTAATAAAAAAGAGTCGGACTCAAAGAAGCGTCCATCTCTTCGTCAGAAACGAGAGGCTTCCAACGCAGATTCTGAAATCAAAACCTATTTACAAACCATAGTGACAGATTGTTCCAAGTGGTCTTATCCGCATGCAATGTTGGGTAATTACTGGTATGAAAAGGAAGATTATGCAGCCGCTCAGGCTGAATATGCTGTAGCTCTGGCAGATGAAACCAGCAATCCTGAGGCACGATTCAACAGTACCATCGCCTACCTAAAAACAAAAGAGTTCGATAAAGCGTTGGAACAAATCAACACCCTAGAACAAACCCACCCTAATCATCCAAATCTTTACTTGGTCAAAACTCAGGTATTAGTGGCGAATGAACAGTTTAAAAATGCCGCTGAAAGTGGTGTGAAAGCCTACAACAATCCCAATAGCAGTGCCAAAGCAGCATTGTTGCTCTGGCAAATCCACACGAAACTTGAACAACCTGAAAAGGCAAACGAATACGCCTGTTCTGCGGTAACATTGGGAATGAAGCAAGCAACTAAACTTTGTAAGGAGACAAAATGAGTTCGGTAAGGAGACAAAATGAGTTCGGTTCTGCGACTTATCGTCATCCTGCTGATGTTTGTTGGGCCGATTTCAGATGCATGGTCTGAAGAACAAGCCCCTTCGGTTGCGATTCTATACTTCAACTACGATGGTCAAGATACCCAATTACAAGTGTTAAAAAAGGGACTTGCCCAAATGTTGATATCTCACGTTCAGCCAGGTGTCCCCTCTGTCAAAGTATAGCCAATACGATGAAGCAAATGTCCAGTCACGTTGAATTGCGTACATGGACCGGAGAGTTGTTGGTGACCCATGAGCAGATACCATCGGTGTTTACCCAAACTTTGGATGGCGTATTATCTCTTGCCTTAGACTCCAACAACCAATTCTTAAATGGTGCAGTTTCGACTTGGGCGAGGCAGTTGGAAGAAGTCTCTACTTACCTCCAAACCGATATCGATCAGAGTGTGATAGATGGGAAGAAAATGGCGATACTGAAAAAGTGGATTCTCACCGAGTCTTCAGTTTTTTTAATGCCAATGGGCTACACCTACATGCTTTCATTCACCAAAAGTTCTCCCTACATACACACCGATGAGAATTTGAACATCACCCACGTCACCATTGGATTTGAAGAACCATGGGTACGTGATCTAATCGTGAAAATCGAAGGTAAATGGATTCATCAAACTACATTCTCTGAATTGCCGACCGCAATCAATACGAAACAAACCACGTTCTGTATCCCCAATATCAGTACCGACCGGGCGGAAGGATGCACCAACATATGTGGTGAGGAAGACTATGGAATCCCTACTCCCTATGCGGAAAGCAAACGTCCCAACTGTAATGTCCAACTGACCGAAGGTTGGTTTGTGTTTAAAACCACCCCAAAGGGCTATGGTTCCACAGTACACGCTGACCTCACTCCATTGATGGCCAAGTACAAACAGGGCATTGCCCAAGAGGCAAATCAGCCGCTCACGCTGCGCTTTACCTTCACCGATGGAAGCACTCTTGAATTGCCTTTATATCCATAAGCACGCACTACTTATTACCTTGAGTTAATTGCAGGTACCTGTGTATAAAACTCCCTGACTGGGAGCACTAGCCGAAAACAATATGGTTTGAGAATCATCGACCAAAGCAAATGAAACCTCATTGTTGTATGAGCCAATCGTGTAATCAAGTTCAAAAGTTTCACCCTCATCAATGCAAAAGGAATCTGATGCAAAAGACCCACCAAGTGTCGGATGAGGTGAATTAATACTATGTGTCGATACAAAGTTAGAGTCAACGTACAAATCCAATTGACAGCCGTTCCAACCATCCCCATAGGAATCGTACATATCAATCGTGTAACAACACTGTAATAGCTGAGTTGCATCAACACCATCGCAATCTTGGTCAATACCATCATTCGATATCTCTGGAGCACCTGGATAAACGGTTGCATCACCATCGTCGCAATCCTGCGAAGTATCAAACCCATCCCCATCGTTGTCCACAGGACTGGTCATCGAAATTATCTGACACGCAGAACCGTCCCAGTAATCACCAGAAGCACAAGGATGAACGGTGTCGCTGCAACCACAGCCCCCACAATCATAATGGGCTTCGATGGCACTTTCCGTCAATGGACAACTGTATAGACTGAGTTCATCAATCTCATAGGTCCCCGTTTCCAATCCACCACCTGGATTGGCCCCGATATAGAAAGGTTGACCACTCCATGCCAATGAACTGAAAGAACTATCGGAGGCTACTAGAGCACCGTCACAATATAAATCCAAAGATTGATTGTACGTCCCCCTTCCAACTATCAAGCGATGGTCTGTACGTGTATCACAAGCACCATTCACTGATACCTGCGGAAAAGATGCACCCCAACTTGTACCTGGCCAATTCACAATAAGTGTGGTGGAAGAACCTCCGTTGATGGCAAATTCTTCTGGAGCGGCGTGACCAGAAGCGCTTTTCGCTAGCAAGGCTCCATTTCCTTTGGCCCACAAAACAACTGAAAAGCCATTGTTGTATTGACTGAGAGAACCAGCATTGGCTGTTAAAATCCCTGAATTCTCAACTCCACCATTGCAAACCCCTGTATTGGAAACATGATTGCCAGTAAAATCATGCGTTGAGTCATAACTGGCCTCTATACCTATATCAAAATCCCACCGTTCGATTTCTTCTTCGATGATTCCATTACAATCGTTGTCCCATCCATCACAGATCTCTGGAGCCCCTGGATACACACCTGCATGTAGATCATTACAGTCATTTACACAAGCAAAACCATCACCATCTTGATCCGCAAACGGGGAGCCTATATTGTTGGGATCATCATCATTGCAATCATCGACATATTGTAGGCCATCGTCATCACAATCTCCATCCGTATCTGTATCTATACCAGCGCCCAAATCACATTCATTGATATCCAATGCACCATCACAGTCCATATCATTTACTGTATTGGCATCTGAATCATCACAGTCATCTACTGCAAGAACACCGTCACAATCCATATCGTTCACTGTATTCGGGTCGGAATCATCGCAATCATCTACACTGAGAACGCCGTCACAATCTCCATCTATGGCAATAAAAGTAGACTCCAGGTTTAAATCATCACAGTCGTCTACTGCAAGAATACCATCACAGTCCATATCATTTACCGTTAATGGATCTGAATCATCACAATCATCGGCAGTAAGTACACCATCACAATCCCCATCAATAAAACGGGTTCGAGAAGTGGGGTCATCATCATCACAATCGTCAACACTCAATACACCATCACAATCCATATCGTTCACGGTACTCGCATCAAAATCATCGCAGTCGTTTACAGTTACGATCCCATCACAATCCATATCATTCACTGTAGACGGGTCATTGTCATCACAATCGTTAATGGTGAGAACCCCATCACAATCTGCATCCAAACTCGGAAGGTTGTAGTCAGAGTCATCGCAGTCATCGGCAGACATCACCCCATCACAGTCCATATCATCAACCGTACTTGGATCTGCATCATTGCAATCATCTGCGGTCAGAATACCATCACAGTCATTGTCATTGGCTTGTGCGAGCAAACCATCATCCCCGTCGTCACAGTCATCTGCAGTCAATACACCATCACAATCTTGGTCCACATCTTTGCTCAGAATATCTGGGTCTGAATCATCACAATCATCATCCGTTAGTACACCATCACAATCTGAATCCAAATCTGGAACTTGAGCATTCTCATCATCACAATCGCTGCCCTCAGCACCCCAACCATCCTCATCATTGTCGGTCAAACACTCTGTATCGGATTCATTTTCAGCCGCTCCGGGAAATGCCTGAGGATTTTCGTCATCACAATCTGTGCCAGGGTCATAAGCCCCTTCCCCACTCATATCTCCGAATCCATCGCCAT
>CALDQI010000465.1:0-2036 GCA_937911635.1 uncultured Pseudomonadota bacterium
AAACAATAACGATTCCATGATTACTTCTTCTTAATGACAGAGCGCTTCTTCCCTTTACGAGTACGAGCATTTGTCTTTGTCTTTTGACCACGAACAGGAAGCCCCATACGATGACGGGAACCTCTGTAGCACTTGATATCGATTAAGCGCTTGATGTTCTCAGCTGTTTCACGACGCAAATCTCCTTCAACCTTGTGGTGGTCGAGATTTGGAGAACCATCTTCTAGATACGGCTCACGCCAATGTTGCAACACATCACGAATCTTAGAGATGTCGGAATCTGTCAAACGATATGCTCGAATGGCTTCCATTTCCTCAGCAGCATCACCAAATGCAGATGCGATGAGTTCTTTTGCTTTCACACGACCCACCCCATAAATGGCGGTGAGTGCAATATCCAAACGTTTGTTGTGTGGGAGATCTACCCCTTCAATACGTGCCATAGTCTTACCTTATCCTTGTCTTTGCTTACATCTTTTGTTTTCACAAATCACTCGAACGATGCGCTTGCGTCGAATAATTTTGCATTTGTCACACATTTTTTTCACTGATGCTCGAACTTTCATTGTTCTTCCTCATTTAATATTGATTTCGCCTGATTCGATGACAAATCAATGGCAGTGCATTGCCATGTATCCAATTTTGGTCAAAATGTCAAGTTGATTGTGGCGGTTATCCCACATGTAAATCGATGAATCGGGGTAAAATCAGGTTTTGGATATTGTTGATCCTAGAAATGTTGTTTGATTGAATATATATCCGGCTCGTGACAGTTGAGTTTGACACGCCACCTTGAAGCGTTGGTTTTTGACGAATGCGTTCACAATTCAGCTGGTTTTATTCGCCTTTTGTTGAAATGTTCCTCTACGTCCTTTCGTCTGTTTCTTTTCAGGTCCAGAAAGTCCATCGTATCGCTGAGTCAACATGAAACCCTCAATTTGAGCAACCGTTTGCATACATACCCCAACAATGATCAGCAGCCCTGTGCCACCAAAGTAAAACGGTACATTGTATGAGTTGGCTAAAACTTCCGGAAGAATACAAACCGCAGACAGATACAACGCACCACCAGCCGTGAGACGAAGTAAAATGCGGTCCAACTCCTCTTGAGTTTGCTTTCCAGGTCGGACGCCGGGGATGTATCCACCTTGACGACGTAGATTGTCTGCCACGTCCTGTGGATTGAAGGAGATCGCCGTGTAAAAGAAGGTGAATACCACGATGAGCACAACGTATGTCACCATGTACGTATACGTTCCTGGAGCGAATGCTGAAGCGATAGCAGAAAAGAAATCGTTTGGAAACAATTGGCCGATCGTCGCTGGAAAGAACATCAGTGACGAAGCAAAGATTGGAGGTAGAACACCAGAAACATTGACTTTCAACGGAAGATGGGTTGATTGACCACCATACACTTGACTGCCAACCACCTTTTTTGGATATTGAATAGGGACTCTATATTGTCCACGTTCAATAAACACGATGACCCCAATAACAACCATCATAAAACCAAGGAGCAAAGTGATCTCAAGAAGATTGATTTGACCTAGGTTCATGGATTGAAACAGATTTCGTGCACCGGAAGGAATCCCAGCAATGATACCTGCAGTAATAATCAAAGAAGCCCCTTGCCCAATACCGCGCTCGGTAATCTGTTCACCAAGCCACATCACGAAACAGGATCCTGCGGTCATAGTGATCACAGTCATTAGACGGAAACTCCATCCAGGCTCAAGAACCACAAGCTGATTGGACATCGTTGTCATCTGTTCCAAACCAATACTGATACTGAACGACTGTACAACAGCAATGGCTATTGTGAGATAACGAGTATACTGATTTATCTTTTTCGTACCCGCCTGCCCTTGAGCCTTCAACCGCTCAATGAATGGGAACATTATCTGTCCGATCTGCATGATGATACTGGCAGATATATAGGGCATAATCCCCAATACAAAGACAGAAAACCGCTCTAAGGCACCACCACTGAACAAATTGTACAAGCTCAATAGTGTCCCTTGCGTGTCCTCAAAAAA
>CALDQI010000466.1:0-6014 GCA_937911635.1 uncultured Pseudomonadota bacterium
GAGGCTCAAGTACAAATCAATCAAACAAACGGCATCAATGGAGCCATCATCAATTCCGATGAAAATGGAAACTTTGAACTAACGGTACCCAGAGGATCCGATTATCAGATGAGTGTCACCCCCTTATCACCACAAAACGTCCCCTATTTGGTCCTCGACAACATGCGCTTTGAGTCAGACCCAGCCCCAATGGAAGTGGACTTGGGTGAGGGCTTTCCAATCTACGGACGCATCACAGACTATACGAACGAACGAGCAGCAACGGCACAGCTCATCGATTCCCATACGGGAATTAAAGGCCCACAGGTCTCCATCGCTGAGAACGGGTACTTCCAGCTCCGTGCTCCATATTTACGCTCCGATCTGACCGTGCGCTTGCAAGGGAACAATACACTTCTTCCAACGGTCGATATACCCATACGACTAGAAGAAGGAGACGATGATGGTTTTCGATTGGACGTAGAACTAGGGGCTTTGGACGTCGCAACCGTCTTCGGTCGAATTGTAAACCCTGAAATCCTCGCGTACGCCGACCGCAGCACCATTCGTTTTGAGTCTACAGAGTTAACCGACACCATCGGAAGCATATCCGTGGAAACCAACAATGATATCAACGGCAACTTTACCGTGCACTTGTTAAAAGGCACCTACAAAATGACGGTTATCCCCCCGTACTCAGAAAATGCAGTTGTCTCACCAACCTCATTGGACGTGGTCATCGATGACCTGCATTTTGGCTTGGGTGATATTGTCTTGCCCGAACCAGTAACAGTTACTGGGGTCATCACAGATCTGGATGGTTTTCCAAACCCTGACACCACAATCCAGTTTAAAGATGTCAACTATGCCAATACCGTGCACACCACTGTAACGGACGAATCTGGACGTTTCTCGATTAAAGTCCCACCTGTTCTGATGAACACCAGTATTATCCCAAACAGTCCAAATACAGCCATTCAGAATTTCACCTCCGATCTACGTGGCGAGATCCGAGACTTTGAATGGACGCTCCAATCTGGCCAACTCCTGTCTGGTGTTGCCAGCTTTGATGGACTTGCCGTACCATTTGCATTGTTGGAAGTCTATCAGGGCGACCAAAAGTTGGCGACTGGACTCACTGGGGAAAATGGAGATTTTGACTTTCAAATTCAAGTAGAGGAATAATTCCCCCACTGATGGATTGTAGTTGAAGAAATCAATCGTTTGGATACATTGTGCACATGCGCTTGCCTTACAACAAAATCTGTGGATTACTCATCGGGTGTTCACTTGCTTATTTCGCATCGACAGGTGAAGTTCACGCTGAGACGCTCAGCATGCAAGAGGCTTTGGTCGAATTAAATGAAGCGGTTCAGTTCTATCAAGTGGGCGATCGTCCGCAAGCGTTACAAACGTTGTTGTCTATCACAACGGATTCCAGCTACCCTCAAAGCATTCAACAAGAGGCGCGAATCTACATCGCAGAGATCCTTTTGGTCGAGGGCAATGTGGAAGGAGCCCGTAGCTATTTTCATGAGGTGTTGGAAATCAATGCCAGCTACAGTATCGATCGGTTTAGGCACCCTCCAGAAGTATGTATGGAGTTTGACTACACCAATGCCCAATGGAAGCAACGACAACCAACTACTACGATGGTATCTGCCAATCCAGTTCTTTCGAGATTTGCTCCCTTTGGTGTCTATCAATTTCAGCGCCGACAAACGTGGCGCGGGATTACCTATTCAGGGCTCCAACTAGCCACCGCCATTACCAGCATCACTCTATTTAACTACTTGCAACAAAATCCCGGCTACAACCAAAATGACCTCGATGAAAAGGCTAGACTAGAAACCCTCCTGACCGTTCAACGAGCGAGCGCAATTGGATTTTACAGTCTGTGGCTGATGTCGAGCATCGATGCACAGCGCAGTTGGCAGATCGGTGAGATCGAAGAATAGAGAATACTCGCACGAATAGACTCGACCGACCCAACGTCTCCATGTAGGCATGTAGGATCGAGGTACTTACTGGAAGAACTGCATCCAGACCACTGCAGAGTCATTGGATATGTCATCCGATCCAGGTTCCATACGCATTTGGTATCCACCACCAATTCGAACAGCGTCTTCTGGACTGTGCCAAGTAACACCAGCGCGTACTCCAGCAGCATCGCCAGCATTGTCGAGAGCAGTATTGTCATCAAATGAAGAGTATCTAGCTGCGAGTTCATAAGAACCAACGGTGTATCCAAGCTGTGCAAAGTACCCAAACCTATCTGTTTCACTCAGCACAGACGGAACATCGAGCGTTGTATCCGTTGGTGTCAAGGATCCCGATCGCACCTCTGCAAGAAGTGCCAGTCCCTGAACTCGAACGATCAAATCTCCGCCCAGAATGAGTTCATCCGTTGCAATCCCTTGATCGTAGATCACATCTCCACCAAGACCAATGGTCACGCCATCGACGACACCATAGGTCTTTAAGGTCGGTGCACTACCGACGGTAAAGTCAACGCGACCAACAAACATCTTTCCAGCGTTGTCATCGCCAAACATCGACTGGTTTCCGTTGAATACCCCTGCATAAATCAATGCCTTCCCGTTGTTTTGACCGACTTTATAACGAGCAACGACACCCGTATCACGATTGGGAACCATCCAGTTTGAAGCGTGGGCACGCGTGGCCAGAGGTAGGTCGGTGGAAGACATGATTTGCTCACGAGAAACCGGAGTCTTCTGAACCCCTGCCGTCACCCATAGTGGAACACCGATAATGGGTCGAACACCAAAATTGGCATCCACAATCTGAATATCCTGATCGGGGTGTGAGATGAGTCCATCGTATGGGGTCGACATCCCTAAAATGATGGAGTATTTGAGCATATCCGATTGACCGACAAATCCAGCACGAGCTCGACGCAGTTTAAAGCCTATGTCATCTTCTGGATCGCCATACCCAGAGGGGTCCGCGAGCGTATTCTCATCCTGGTCATAGAGCGTCACCCAACTTTGAACCAATAGGTACGGAGTCGGTGCCGGAACGAAATCTTCAGCGTGTGCAAAATTGGAAACGAGAAGGGAAAGAAACATGGGCGACATCATACGACCTCTACAAAACTGGTTACACTAAGTACATAACACTTAGTCTCCTTACTATATTGAGAGAATCAAATGCTTGTCCAATTAATTTTGTCGTCTGCCTTCTTTGCTTGTCAAAATCAGCCTCTCACTCCAGCGGCTTATACCATTGAAGATTTATCTCAGACAATTGGGGGTCCAAAAGCCTTGGCGCAGCCTGGAGACATCATCCTCGAGAACGAATACCTCCGAGCCGCGATTATTGGAAAACGTCCCTCGATGGGCCCCCATACCGATGGAGGTGGATTGATCGATGCCGATATTCAGCGTCGTTCACCGGAATACGCCAATGGACACGGAAACGATCAATTGGCGGAGATATTTGCAACCGTCAATATGAATGTACCCCACATTGATGCAGACAATGGCACAGTGGAGATCTTGTCTGATGGAAGCGACGGAACAGCCATCGTGTGTGTGGTCGGCGATGCCAAACCATTCATCTCGCTACTGGATGCCTTGTGGAGCGTACTGCAGTGGAAACAAGGTACAGAGATGCCGTTTGACATTCGCACGGACTACATTTTGGAATCTGGGTCCCCTGTCGTCAAGTTGCGTACCACAGCACTCTTTGGAGAGAATGCTGGCTGTCAAGAAGACATCTCTGGTGCGACGATTGTGACAGATGCTCCCGAGCAGGTGGAAGAAACGGATCCTTCTCTGATTCAAATCGCTCTAGATGCAGGCGTAGCGTTTGGAGACTTTTATTTGCAAGGCGGTTCTCTCAATGTATTTACTCCAGGCATTGGATTCGATGAAACAGGACTTGTCTTTGAGTTGAGTCAAGCAGAGGTCAACACCTTTACAGAGCCCATCTTAGCCAATTTCATCGCGGGAACAGGAAAGGACATCAGTTATGGTATCACCAACCCCAATGGTCAGTTCTACATCCCCCTCTTTACCTCATCGCAGACGGTGGGCTTTGGTGCCGCGTTTAAAACGTTTGAGAAACCCTCTGCAGATGACACCGCTGCCGAACCGGTTCCCGAAGGATACACCTGCTACAACAAACGCTGCTTCCCCAGCCAAATCCAATACGAACGATGGTTTACCGTGGGTGAAGGAGACGTCGGTTCGATTCTCGATCACTTCATCATGGAATCTGGTGAAGCACACGGGACAATCAGTGGCTTTGTTAGAGAGGAAGAAACCGGCATTGCAGTCACGAACGCCTCTGTATTCGTATTTGCCTGCAACGACGATGGCACATGTGACGAATTCCCCTATTCTCAGTGGCTAACCGATGTTGGCGATGATCCTGTAGAAGACGGATCTTTTGAAGGTCTATTGCCGGTTGGTTCTTATGAACTGTTGGTACATAAGAAGGGTAGACCGGATTCAGCACGCATCCCGATAAACGTGACCGAAGGCTCTGAAGATACTGTTGTCATTGGCTCTCCAATGCCCAGCACACTCACCTTTCATGTCTGGGATGACTTTGAACGGGCACTTCCTGCCAAGGTATCCATCTTCCCAGTAGACGACGCGGTTGATGTGTTGAACGAAGACTTGGGGGATGGATACATCTCTGGAAATCCGGCTGCCGTTCTCTTTGCCCCATACGGAAGTGGTTCTGTAACGTTGCCTGACGGCGAGTATTATGCGGTTGCTTCTAGAGGTCCTGAATATGAACTGGACATCTCTGACCCGTTTAATCTGTCTTCCAATTCCGCTGTCGATTTGGAATTTCACTTGTTCCGATCGGTGGACACTTCTGGCTGGATCTCAGCAGACTTTCACGTACACTCGAGACCCTCTCACGATTCTGGTGTGACTTATGAACTGCGTGTCAGTACGATGGTGTCCGAAGGCGTTGAGTACTTCACAGGAACCGACCATGACTTCATCAGCGACTTCGACCCTACAATTGAACGCATGGGACTGACAGAATGGGTCAATTCTGCGCCAGGACTTGAGATTACCTCAATTGAGGTTGGTCACTACCTTGGGTTCCCAGTCAGAATCGACAACCTCTCCGATTCTGGTGGTGCCGTTGACTGGACCAATGCCCGCCCACAAGAAATGATAACCGAGATGCGAGACTTGATTGGTCCGACAGACGTAGAACCGGTCGTTTACATCGGACATCCACGCGATGGTATCTTGGGATATTTTGATCAATTCAATTTGGATCCATATGGCGACAATCAAGGTGGCTACAATCTGTTGAGCTCGCTGAGTGGCAACCTTCTAGCGCAAGCCAATCCGGCACTCGAGCAAAGCAACTTCTCCACGGATGTCGATGCACTGGAAATCTTGAATGGAAAACGCTTTGAAATCATTCGTACACCAACCCAGCCAGAACTCAACCAGTACTCAGAGGATGGCGTCCTTAGCAACTACGATATAAACACTCGTACGATGGACGAACAAGAGGCGATGCAAAATGGCGAGTTCCTACTTGGCTATGGCCATGAAGGACAAGTCGATGACTGGTTTACGCTGCTGAACTTGGGATACCGCTTCACGGCACTCGGAAATTCAGATACACACGGGACCACCAAAACCGAATCCGGCTGTCCTAGAAACTACGTACGACTTACTCAGGATGATCCCCTCCTGGCAAGTGATGCAGCCATCGCAAAAGCGGTCAAGGAACATCGTGTGGTTGCCAGTTATGGTCCGTTTGTGGAGTTCTATGCCAATGGAGACCCCGCTCAAGGAGTCGGTTCTGATGTCACTATGGACGGCAGCGACGTCACTTTCCACATAGAAGTCCAGAGTCCCGGCTGGTTCAATGTCGATCGCGTAGAACTGTATGAAAATGGAACCCTCATTAATATGTCACCTCATATTTTTGGGACACATAATATTATCACGTTACTGATTCTGTTTGCATATTAAATAAAAAAATATGAGACCCATATATATCTTAAGATGAAGTACTACACAATTAAT
>CALDQI010000467.1:0-4674 GCA_937911635.1 uncultured Pseudomonadota bacterium
CCGCCGATCACTGCTACACCACCGTCCCAGCCATTGCTATCCCATGTACATTCGACATACCCATCACCATCATCATCGCTCTCATTGCTGGGGAGTCCACCGACACAGGTGTTGATCTGACCATCACACAATTCTGCTGCAGAGGGGTGGATCGTTGAGTCTTCATCATCACAGTCTGTTCCAGATACAATGACACCCGATACCGTCTGTGAACCATATCCATCGCCATCTTCGTCACGCATACAGTCCAAAGCACTGTCTGATGAGGCTGCTCCTGGAAAGGCAAAAGCATCTCCATCTGCACAATCATCACCACCGACGACGCTGCCCAAACCGTCCCAGCCACCAGCATCTAAGGTACATACCGAATAGCCATCGCCATCCGAATCAACCTCTCCGGACAACATTGCATTTCCACACGCGTTCACCTGACCATCGCACAGCTCTGCCGCACCCGGATAGACTGTTGCATCTGTGTCGTCGCAGTCAGTGTTGTCTAAGGAGGTATCAGACGGTTGCTGACACGACACTTGAGCCGCAGCAGAATTGCCAAAGCCATCCGTGTCCAAATCGGCATACCAAATCTGACCAGGAAACTCTGTCGCAGAGACATCATCACAATCATTACCGCCAATTACGGAGGTGTCGCCATCCCAGCCTCCACCGTCTATGGAGCATTCAACATAACCGTCGATATCATAATCTGTTTCATTCGATGGGATCGTCAGTGCACACGCATTGGACTGTCCATCGCACAGTTCCGGAGCATTTAAATATACAGTTGCATCATCATCGTTGCAGTCGTCACTATTCAACACATAACCACTTGGTTGCTCACAGGCCGACGTTGGAACGTTTGGTGTTCCAAATCCGTCTTGATCTGTATCGATATAGTATGTTTGAGATATGTATACAGTAGCATCTGCATCGGAACAATCATCGCCGCCAACAACCTCTAGAGCGCCGTCCCAACCATTATTATCCCATATACACTCGACATAGCCGTCACCATCGTCATCCACTTCATCTTCGGGTAGAACACCACCACACGCATTGACCAATCCATCGCACAGCTCTATGGCTTCTGGATAAATCGTAGAATCGTCATCGTTGCAGTCCTCGCTGTTTAAGACATAGCCCTCTGGTTCTGTACAAGAAACCTGAACATCTTCAGCATCCCCAAAGCCATCTACATCGGAGTCCCCATACCATTCTTGAGTTGGAAATAACATTGGATCTTCATCATCACAGTCATCACCACCTTGAACCGATTCATCACCTTCCCAGCCATTGTCCACAACTGTACAAACAACAAATCCATCGCCATCACCATCCACCTCTACATCTGGCAGCGTTGCGTCGCAACCATTGATGACGCCATCACACAACTCTTCTGTATCGGGATGACGCAAAGCATCCGCATCGTCACAATCACCGCCCGGCAAATCACCTGTCTCCAGCAATCCGAGTGTTGCAACGCCGACATAATCGTTTGGTATAAAACCATCGCCATCTTGATCAAAGTCATCGAGTCCGTCGCAGTTTTGATCGATGCCGTCATACGGTCTATCTTCTGCACCGACAAATATATCTGCCGCTCGAATTGGAGAATCATACTCCATCGCACCAACTGGTGGAATCGGATCTTCTGCAGACTCCCAACAATCGGTCAATCCGGACACACCATCGCCATCTGCATCTTTGGCTTCCCAGCTGTTGTAACAACCAGAACTCAGCAGTGTAACCAAGCCAAAAAAATGTATTTGCCCAAACAACTGTGTTTGCATTGAGTTCTCCATTATGTAGTGTCTCAAAACTTAATGCTATTAAATATCACTCTACTCACTGTATCACAATCATCCACGCAAAAAGAAGCGGTATACAGATAGATTTTAAAGATATCACACATTCACAATGACACCTTTTATGAAAGTCAATACAAAGCAGACATGTCCAAATTGCTCTTCATGCTATTCAGCATCGGTTTCGTGATCATTCGTGTGCGATTTCACAATCCGGATCAAGCTACTCAAACGGAGGTCCAACCCCTTCGAGAGAAGATTCTTGCCACTCAATTTAGCCTTATGTTGCTAACCAGTCATGGCTGGTGGCTATCTCAAGATGGTGGTGGTCCCTTGAATCATTGGGGACTTTGGCTGGGAGCTATTTGCATGGGCATCAGTCTTCCTTTGCTGTATTGGGTGCACCATAGTTTGGGCACCTATTTCTCCGCTAGACTGGTCTTGCAACCCGAGCATGCGATAATTCAAAACGGTCCCTATCAATGGGTTCGTCACCCAATGTACAGCGTTGGTTTCTTGTATCTTATTGGGTCGGGACTTCTTAGCAGTTCTTGGATTGTTGGACTGGCACCCACACTGAGTTTCGCTATACTCGTTTGGATGAGGATTCAAGATGAGGAGAGCATGCTCTCTAATTTTTCAGATGAATACACTTCGTATATGAAAAGAACCGGACGATTTCTTCCAAAGCTGTAGTGGACCACATTTCTGTCACGCGTCTATTCACAAAAACTCGTTGAGGTGCTCGTGTAGCTGGGCTATCGAAAAGGGCTTGTTTAATATTGGTCGGCCGGCCGAGTGTATCTTGTGAAGCAAATCCTGACCAACCCCACCCGTCACAAACAACAGTCTATCAACAAGGGAACAATGCGTTTTGAGCAACCATTCATATAAATCCAGTCCACCACCTCGAGGCATCATAATATCGCACAACATGACGTCAAATGCCTGTGGATCAGCGGAGATTAACGTCTGAGCCTCTGGCAAAGAAGAGCACACCGTTGAGGTATGAGGCTGAAGCATCATCGTCAGTAAATCAAGCAACATTTGCTCATCATCCAGAATTAAAATGTTCAGCACTTTCATATCATCTTCTCTCAAAGTCTATGGTAGCACAAATAGGCATCTCACGACTGTTGAAATATGTCTAAATTTGACGTTCATGTGGGGTTTGAGTCCGTTCAATCCGAACAATCAAAAATAGCAAACCCAAATGGCTGAAGATATCGCCCATCATCGGTCAACACCCCATGTGTCGCCGTGCGATCACACATGGCATTTGGAAGTGGAACCCGTTTACCTGTCCAATTCAATACGACGTACCATTGACTGTCGGAACCGCACCTCCAAAACCCACTCTCCTCCCATTCTACAGAACCGTGTATAAACACGCTGTGCTCTCGTCTAAGTGCTATCAATCGTTGACACCAGTGCAGTACGGAATCTGGATTTTCGACTTCGCTTGCAACCGTTCTATCACCGTATACCGGTAGCCATGGCGTCGTATTCAACCATGAATCATCTCCCCAATTCATAGGGGTTCGAGCTCCATCTCGCCCTTTGTAAAAGGGGTAAAATCGTTTTCCGGGAGGATCCACGATATCTTTTTTTGCCAAATTGACATGAGGCTGATCTATCTCTTCTCCATAATACAAGACTGGGGTGCCTTTCAACAGCAGCTGCAACACCAACATGAACACCCCACGGTTTGGATGTTCACCCCAACGTTGTGACTGACGAGGAAAATCGTGATTGCTCCACACCCAAGCAGGATGGTCAACAGATGTAGACAACTCCAAAATCTTAGCTGGCAAACGCTTCCAAGGGGCGTGGAGTGGAGAAAAGTCAAACGCCAGATGCAACTTATCTACACCCACATACGATTTGGCTACCAAATATTCAAAACGTTCATCCAGTGTCTCCCCTATCAATACAGCGTCATACTCATCTGCCAACGTCCTGAATGCATGCAAGACGGGAAGCAATTCTGGTCTATCTCGATCATAGATGTGTTCTTGACCAATGTAGCCATAGAAGATTCCACCGAACAATCCTAGAACATCTTTACGCCTAGGATTGTTACGAAACGCTTGGTCTTTGCAATATGAATTGAAGACATCCAATCGGAAGCCATCGACACCCTTTTCATACCAAAATCTCTGAACCGATAAAATCGCGTTCAACACATCGGGATTCGACCAATTCAGATCTGGCTGAGACTTTGCAAATGTATGTAAATAGTACTGATCTCGCTTCGAGGAATGGGTCCAGGCTGAACCACCAAACACAGATGCCCAATTGTTTGGTTTGTCACTCCAGATGTACCAATCTGCTGTCTCAGAATTACGTTCTTGTGCCGCTAAGAACCACGGGTGCAGATCCGAAGTGTGATTGAATACACCATCCATAACCAGTTTCATACCCCGTTCATGAACAGAATCGATCAGCCTCTCAACCTGTTCCATGGTTCCAAACAATGGATCAATACGGCAATAATCAGAAATGTCATACCCAAAGTCCGCTTGAGGAGATTGAAAGATCGGCGACAACCAAACCGCATCGACGCCAAGCCACTGCAGATGGTCCAGTTTACTTATGAGACCCTCGATGTCCCCTATCCCATCGCCATTTTCATCTTTAAATGACCGTGGGTATACCTGATAAAAGACCGCCTCTTTCCACCAGCTCATCTTCTGGGACCATTATGGCTCATAGATCGTCTCATGATCAGCCCGAGAAAAGTGCTGATAATCCTTTACGCCAAGCTTTTGAGATCCCCATCGCCAACCATGCTGTTCGAATACTTCGACGATGGTATCCCCTTCGTTGATCATCCCTGGAATTTTCGTTGCTCGAGATACGAACTGTCCAG
>CALDQI010000468.1:0-12647 GCA_937911635.1 uncultured Pseudomonadota bacterium
GTTCACGATGAAGATACCATTACTTTTACAGGAACGGACTCCACACTGGTGTTTGTCACTGAGTAGACCAGGTTACCAATGAGAAATTAGAGTCGTCTTGATCTCTCATTATATTGGCACACATTTTGCAATCACAATAGCAGTACCAACACAGTAGGGTATACCAATTCAGTTTTAAGGAGATTCCAATGATTTTAGTTAATGTATTTATGTTGATGTTCGCCTGTGGTGATAAATCTGATGACACAGCGACTCTTGACGATACGGACACTGTAACGGGTGATGCGTACAGCTTTGAAGGCATGGACTTTGTGTTTCAAAGTGCGGAAGGTTTTGAACTCGTTGGGGATAGTTTCTCGATTGACTTTACCCAAGACCCTCGTGAGATGAGCTTTGGTGCTGGGTGCAATACCCACGGTGGAGAGTATGAGGTTGTCGATGGCGTCTTTGAAATGCCGGGGATGTACGCGACAGAGATGGGTTGTGATATGGCACTCATGGACCAAGACTCTTGGTTGGCAACGTTCTTTATGTCCAGTCCTTCACTTGTGCACGATGGCGATACCGTAACTTTTACAGGGACTGATGCCACATTGGTCTTTATAGATGAAGAAGTGGCGATTCCCGACGTTCAGCTGACAGACATCACGTGGGAGATTGGTACATACTTCGATGGAGACGTAGCCACCACCTACAATCTCGATGTATCACCCAGTCTCTATTTTGCCTCTGACGGAACCATGACTGCAAACTTGGGATGCAATGGTGCTAGTGGAACCTACACAGAAGACAGTGGTTCGTTGACCATCACGATTGACACCATCACCGAAGCGATTTGTGAAGGCGACTTGAACACCGTTGAAGGACATATCTACAATGTGATTAGCAATACGCCAACCTATGAGATTGATGGCAACAATATCACTTTGATGGCTGGTGAGAAGGGTATCGGTGCATCTGCACGCGCTGAGTAAGTGTTTGATGCTCCATTCACAATTTATGTGAATAGATCTCTCCCTCTCTTGTACACTAATATGTACAAGAGAGGGAGAGTGTTATGAGTCAGTATGTATGTCATCGAGTATCCTGCGATACCCTGATTGATGAAGAACAAGCAGAGTGGGATGAGAAGTCGGGTCGTGCAGCCTATTGTTCGGATGCTTGCTTTTCACAGGAATGTTTAGAGCACAGTCGGATTTTCAACGAAATGCGCTCATTAGGGTTCACCTATGCTGTTGGTGATTCAACCACTGAAGATCAACTGTTATCGCTGTTGAAAGAGCGCAATCCATATATGGTAGAAACGTTTGACGAAGGGGCTGTCGATGAATATCCCGGTGGATGGCACTGGCTCTGGATACCCGATTTGGAGGATTTGAAAGAAGCCGCCGCGTATTTTGAAGTGGAAGACTTGGCAGACGTCGATTACAGCGATTGGGAAGAGTTTATGTCTTTCGCACATCCAGTGCGGGGGATAGCATTGATTCAGGCCTATGATTTTCTAACTTCGATGTCCATATCGGTATACATATCAAAGGATGGTTTGCAAATGACGACGTCTCCATCTGAGACAGACTTTCAACAGTAATTACAGCCTTGTGTCATTGATAAGAGTGTAGATAAGAGTGTTTGAATATACAGTGCCTTGCGTCCTGTGAGTAATGGATGAAAGATGACAGTACGAATAATTACCATGATGTGTTGGGTTATCATTCTCATGATGTGGATGCCCGAAACGTGGTTCTCTGGAACGTGTAGTATTTTATGCCATAATAAAGGGTGCGGACATGCAGGGACAGCCTTTGGAACGGAAGATTGGTATTCAATTGCATACAACTCGACTGAATGGATGATTAACCTTTTAAAGCAAGGAAAAGGATCCTCATTTTATCGATGGGCTAACTTAATCGCATATTTTGTACTTCTCCCAGGATTGGCCGTAGTCAACGCTCGGTTGCATTCTATTCAAAGTATTTGGTATAAGTGGATGGGGGGTAGCATTGCTATGTTGTTAGCGATTGGAGAAGTCACCTCGGAAAGTCACAGTTTGACAGGTAAGGGATGGTATTATTATTGTACTGAGTGGTGCATACGTGTTGGCAACTCAACGGGATTGACCTACGGGGGAGTGTGTTTTGTGGTCTTTGTCGTTGGAATTCCTGGGGTTCTGATAGGTGATGCTATCTGGGGACTTGTGAAACGTTTACGTACGGCAACCGATTTGGAACAGGAGGTAGAGTCGTTGACTATGTCATAAAGAGTTAGTGACTGTTGTACCCCTCAGTCGGACAGACCTATGACCACGATTCCTCAGCAGTTTCTCAACAATCTAAAAGTCGCGTTGCACAATAGAGAAGCATTCTTACAGCAGTGTGTAGAAGAAGATACAACCTGCTATCGATTGTTTCATGGGGCAGTAGAGCGATGGCCTTCGGTAACAATTGATCGATACGGGGATACACTGTTATTTCAAACCTGGCGTTCAGACCTCAATGATGATGTGGTTGGTCAGATGGCAGATTTTATTGAAGAGAAATTGAACCATCGTTTTTACATTCTGTGGGCAGACCGGAGAAAGCGCGGACAGGTGGAGAGATATTGGGTGGGAGATTCTGCCCCCAATGAAATAACCGCAACCGAACTGGGACTCACTTACCGAGTCGACCCTGTACATCGTGGGATTGACCCCCTGCTATTTCTGGATTTCCGAGCCGGTAGACGACACATTCGAGAGCAAGCACAGGGCAAGAAGGTACTGAATCTCTTTTCGTATACCTGTGGTATTGGTGTTGCAGCGGTATCCGGTGGCGCTAAATTGGCACTCAATGTAGATTTTGCCAATCATGCGTTGGCAGTCGGTCAAAGCAATGCGAACTTGAATGGATTTGGAGCAGCGCAGTTTCAAACACTGCAAGACGATGCGATGCTGGTTCTTCGTCAGTTTTCTGGACTGGGTGTCAAGGGCAAAGCCAAGCGTCGTCAGTACACCAAACGCTCGGCTCGACTCTTTGATATCGTCGTGCTGGACCCACCAAGACGAGCGAAGTCTCCCTTTGGAGCCGTTGATACAGTCAATGATTATCAATCCCTATTTAAGCCAGCTTTAATGTGTACCAAGCCTGGTGGAACGATGCTGGTCACAAACAATGTCGCTTCGGTCGAGGCTTGTCAATGGACGGACAGTCTGAAGCGGTGCGCTATCAAAGCGGGCCGGTCCATTCAATCGGTAGAGATGATTACTCCAGAGATGGATTTTCCATCCCTTGATGGCCGGCATCCACTCAAGATGGCTTGGTTGTCTGTTTAACTGGATGTGCTTTCGTTTACTTATTGCAGTATATCGACGAGTTCATCTTTGCTGTTGATGAATATCCAATTGAAATCTTCATCATCGGAATTCCATAACTTTTCTAAGAAGACTCCATACATTTCGAGGAAGCCTTGGGGTTTAATGACGATGGCTTTACCATTTAAATCACGGATGGTTGTCCGAACAGAAATGGCAGTCCAGGGTAGCCTTTCTACATCGTCCATAAATATAATGTTCGAAAGGTCTAAGACAAAATGTCTGTAGCCCTCTTGCTGCCATTGTTCTATCAGCTTGAAACCGGCTTGCTCATTTAACGTTGAAGGAGTGAGTTCTAATTGGTCAAAACTGATAACTTTTACGTTACTCATGGTTAATCCTCATTTGTAAGTATGTGTCATGTTAACATCTTCGCTTACATTATTAGCCGGTTGTTCAAGTTGATATTTGTATAATACAGAAGTATACTTTTTCTAAGTGTTTATCCTTAGCAAACATATTTTTAACGAGTCTGTTGTACGACAGACCAGAGTGGGAGCAGTGTGAGGTGTCAGAATTTATGCGCCATCAAGATGATGAAGTAGCTATACCATCTATTTTTAAATCGATTGAGGCAAAACAGTTTTGGGATTGGATTCAAACTATGCCGCAAGAATTTCAAGATGCAGTTGCAGATCTGAAATAGTTTGCTTTGTTGACTGTCATGGCTTTATCTCACTGAAATTTTTCTTCATAATGATTGGTATATATTTGTACTAAAAATAGAACCGATTACGTTTTTACAGTAACGATTGCACTATGTGGAGAACGTATGCCAACACTATCCGATGGAACCCCAATAAAAATACAAGACGATACCTATGAAGCCGTTCTGGAAGCGCTTGAAGATGCTTTTGATGATAATGATCAAGAGGTCCTTGCTGAAATCAAGGGGTATGTTTCAAAGTCTACAGGCCGTGTGATAGACATTACCCTAGATGTTGTATTCGATTATAAGCAGTTACTTGCGGAAGCTTTACTGCACGTAAACAACTATTCTTTGGATGACATTGATTCTGAGATTGCAACGGCATCGGAGTGGCGAAAAGCAAAGGACGAATTGAGAAGAAGCCTATTGGATTCTTTACAAGATCAGAACAAGGCAAACCACACCAGTCGATCTGCGGAAGGGGTTCTAGAGTGTTTGCCGAGTATTCGTGTAGGTTACTCATCGGGGTGTCTGCAGTTGCAAGGCGTTACTGAAGAGTACACAATTGTGAAAGAAGGCGAAGAAAAAAAGCGTAATTCTCGCCCAAAAACATTGGCAAAAAAAGAAATCCTAGAAGGTACATTTCGAGATTCAGATGCGATTGGTGCTTTCAAAACACTTGCATTGGAAAAAGGACGTTTTGAGAGTTTGACCATTGGTGGGGTGACGTTCACATCAGACGGTTTCTGTACAGAAGCAAAAGACGATGCCATTCGTGTTTTTACTGGTGATCAGGGCCACTCAAAACGCATTGTGCTTTCGAAAATAGGTGACCAAGCTGTCATTGAATTGAACGATGTCTTTGCCACCTATGAAGTGGTTGATCGATATCTCCATACGGGGAAACCAATGAAGGTTTCAGATATTCGCAGCGACATAGGTGTAGGAGCCGACCCTGTAGCCCTTGCGGAAGTGATGGCATCAAAGAAACTCAAAACGGAGACTCTTGTTGCTAGTGAAGGGAGTACATTGGAAATCAAACAAGTTGCAGCGACAAAATCAAAACCGTACACGGTTGGTCCATCCCCTTCTAGTAAGACATTTGCTGAAGTGAAGCGCGAATCTAAGAAGATGAAGACTGGTGAGACACTCCTCTTTGTCAGGCCCAAGATCCTCAAACTGGTGGCTAATTTGGATTGGGATAACAAACAGGATTTGGATTTGAACTGCTTTGTTGAACTCAAAAGCGGTGTGACTCATATTTTACAACCATTGGGTAGAAGGTTTGGTGCACTAGATTATGCCCCTTATGTCTTGCACTCAGGAGATGATCGGCATGGCAACAGCGAAGATGGTGAGTTCTTACATGTCCAGCTTGGAAATCTCAAACACATCAAGCGCATTGTTTTTTATGCCACGATCTATTCGGGAGCGAGTAATTGGAATCAGACCGATGCTGTATTTACGTTGAGTGTTCCTGGGAAGGCTACTATTGAAGTGCCGTTAAATACGTTTCCATCAACGCATTTGGAAAATGAGTGTGTGCTGTGCTCTCTATCGATTGAACATGATGAGGTGTCGATTGACCGACATATGACATTTCATCAGTTTAAACTGGTGGAGCATGAGGGCCGTACAACTTGCCCAAAAGATATTGCCTACGATTTTGGCATGACCTGGTATTACGCTTCAAAAGGGTAATGGTATTGGGTCTCAGACAGGACTGAGCAATCGATAGGCATTTTCAACCATCGTCATGGAACCGACTGTGACGGCAAACTGCTCACTAGCCTTTGACTGAACCTGGAGATTGAGTACACCGTTCTCTCCAGGTTCTATGCCTTTGTATATACAACCAACTTCGATTGAGTCACAGAGTGCATTGAATGCGTCCTCGAGGATAGTAACCCCTCGTTGATCTAGGTATTGTTCAGCTACATTTCCCAGTTTGTCATGGGCTTCTTTGGCGGTCAAATAGAGTGAACGATACCCCCTAATATCATTGCTCAAACAGTACATGAACACCGCACGTCCAAGTTCATCTGGAGAGAGTGGCGTTTTTCGAAAGGAACGTTCCTCTTCTTGGCGTCTTTGAACGAGTAGCCAAAGCCAGAAGAGCAGGAGAAGAACAACAAGCAGAAGTGCATTGTCGTTGTGCTGTAGCCATTGTGCCGCTAAGATACTGTGCTCCCTTGTGTATATTCAGTATGGCACATTAATAGTCAGATATGACAAAATTATCCTTGATGAGTATCACCTGATCAACTCGTTTATTGATGGTGAAGTATCGTAGATGAGATTCTTTGAGAGCGTTTGAACACGACTGGTCGCTGTATACTAGAGTACGACTTGTTCGCATGAGTTATGATACATTAGTAAATAGCAATTCCAAAGATAAGTTCTATGAGTAATACCAAGTTCACTGACAATTTAGCCACCCAAGATCACAATCCACAAGCGAGCTTCACACAGCAGGATTTTGTGGGACAAGTATTTGGTGGTAAGTATAAAATCTTGAGTGAGATCAACAAAGGTGGAATGGGCTGCGTATTCAAGGCAGAGCAGCTGTCTCTTCGCCGTAATGTTGCACTCAAAGTCGTCTTGGCAAGTGATGATCCTCAGGCCAATCAGCGATTTTTATTGGAGGCATCTTTAACCGCCAGCTTGGATCATCCAAATATTGTCAAGATATTTGACTTTGGTCGCACAGACGACGGGGTTCTATTTTTGGTGATGGAGCTGTTGACGGGGCAGGATTTAAAATCATGGGTCAAGACAAACGGACCGCTGAGTGTACAAGAGACAATTCAGATGGGCAAGCAGCTGTGTGGTGCACTGTCTGAGGCCCATCGTAACAATGTAATTCATCGAGACATTAAGCCCACCAATATTATGATCACGAAGAAACCTGGATTGGGTCTCATCACCAAGTTGATTGATTTTGGTTTGGTGAAGAATGTTGATCAAACCTCAGCTTTCTCCAAATCAGGGATGCTGCTTGGTACTCCAATGTACATGTCCCCTGAACAACTTACTGCGCAGGGTGTGGATGATCGAGCTGACATATACGCCATTGGATTGACGATGTACTATGCGTTAACGGGTCAAATACCGTATCCCAAACGTGGGATCGATTCTTTGATCCACGCACAGTTGTCCGAAGAGTTGCCTGATTTACATCGCAGCAATCCGCGGATTTCTGAAACGCATCTGATCAACTGGATATTGCGTTCTGCCGTCGCCAAAAAAGTGGATGAACGATTTCAAAATACCCTGCAGATGATGGAGGCCTTGGATATTTGTGAGCGGAGTCTGCCCAATCTTGTGTTTCCGAAGATGGAGCTGATTGAGGGTGCGTTACGCTCCGTAAACGGGGATGTGGAAGTTGATCTCGATATACCGCAGCATCCACTGGTGCAGTCCAATTCCTACGTGGGAGATGGTTCCTCTATCTCAGATGAGTTTGCCAATACCTTGTCTCTAGAGGTAGAACGGTCTGCAGGGTCGGTACCCGGATTTGAATCCATGTCCCGTCTGGGGCCTCACTCTTTGTTGAAGCAATCATCGTCGAGAAGTATTCCGCAAGACTCTGAAGAACGCAATGATTCCTCTAATTCATCCACAAAGAGGAGCGGATTGGTTGTCGCTGTACTTCTTCTACTGTTTGGAGGGTACATCATCTTATCGAATCAAGAAGTCCCTGTATCTTCGACTGGTGAATCAGTATCGACGGCTCCCGTTGTGCATACAGTGGTGCTCGATTCTGTTCCGAGTGGTGCAGATTTGTTTATCAATGGAACGATTGGTGGTAGTACCCCAGCCACTTTAAAGGTTGAAGAGGATTCTTTGGACCTTCAATTGGTCTTGGATGGGTATGAAACACGTGAGTTTACCATTACAAAAGACACTCAAGAAGAAATGGTAATTCGGTTGCGAAAAGTTGAAACAGAGAGCGAAGTTGTAAAAGAGGCTCCTGTTCGACAGGCAACACCCAAACCATCTATAAAAGCATCATCGAAGCCTAAGGTGTCAATTCCTTCAAAGGTTGCGCCCCAAAAAAAGACGTCTCCCAAGAAAGTTAAATCGAAGAAGAAGGGAGAATTGAAGGAGACAGAATGGGATTGATATTGCCGTTGTTTCTGAGTCTATCGATTGCTATTGCTCAAGAGGATGGGCAGGTTGCCAAACAGTTCTATTTAAATGGAAAGATGCTGTTTGAAGAGGGGCGCTATGCAGAGTCGATAATCGCTTGGGAAAAGGCCTATGAGGCAAGTGAAAAGCCCGTAATTCTGTACAATATTGCCATCGCTCATGAGAAACTTGAGTCGTATCAACAGGCCATCGATACATTGTATCGATACCGAATTTATGCACCGCAAGAAGAGCAAGAAGATTTGGTTGTCAAAATCGCTGAACTCAAGGTTAAGTTGGAAAGTGCCGAAAACAGTGCGATATCTCAGCAGACTGATGATTATCAGATTGATAAGGTTGAGGCGTCTAGCCCTCAAACTGAGACTCAGCAAACAGACACGAATGTTCCAGAGGGTATCCCTGATGGTTTGAAGGCCGCACGAGTGTCATCTACATCCGATGGTATTTCCATCGTCGATATAAATAAAGTGCCCATGTATACAGCATGGGGTGTCAGTGTCGCATCCTTCAGTACGGGGATGGTGTTTGGTTTGTTGGCCAATCAGTCGAACAACATGGCAGAATATGTGGGTGGTTGTGGCACAACCAATAAAGGAATTCTACTCTGTACGTCAAACTCGGAAGGTGAGACGTATTATTGGGAGGCTAGACGACGGGCAATCGTTGCAGATGTGGGGTATGGTTTGTCCTTTTTGTCTGTCGGAACCGCTGTGTGGTTGACGTACAAATCGATGAACGACTCATCCAAGTCTATTGCTTCAAGTGTATGGATCGCTCCCGATGGTGTAGGATTGCAGGGGAGATTTTAATGCTACTGTTATTGTTGGGTTTGGGGTGTACAAGTTTGATTCACATCTATGGAGAGTGTGAGAGCGATGCTGAGTGCACTCAGGCCTTGGGTTCTGAGGCGGTTTGTCTGGCAGATGGGTATTGCTCGTTGAATTCGGTCGTTGATACAAATGATACTGACGATACTGACGATACTGACGATACCGATGACACAGATGATACAGATGATACAGATGATACAATAGTGATCGAAGATTGTACAACTCATATGGAATGCCGAGGCGTAAATGGCTGGGGGTCTATCTGTAACGATGATGGAACGTGTTCGACGAGTGAGATATCTGAGTTGCCACCAAGATGCGTTACGTATCCCTCCGATGCCTTTGAGAATCCGAGTGAATATTCCAATGCTCATATCATTGGATCCATTGCAGATAGTTCCCTAGAAACACCTGCGAAATTGGCGATTGAACTCGCAGCTCAAGAGATCAATCAGGGAATGGAAGAGATACAGTTTGTGGTATTCTCGTGCGACAACAGGAGTGATTTAGAATTGACGGTGTATGGAGACAATCGTGATTCTGTATCCGCTACGGAATTGGTGAGCTCGTTTCTTATGACGGAAGTGCATGTACCTGTGGTTATTGGCCCGGGTATATCCGACAAGGTTGACGTGGCGATAAACAGTTCTTTCGGTAGTGACGCTGTTATTATATCTACTGCGGGAGGAGATGGTTTGACTCAGTTGGTCTCGAATGGTCGAGTATGGTCGGCAGTTGGAGATGATCGTCATAGAGTTGCCACAATGGTTGATTTTATCAATTATGCAGAGGCATATGCCTTTGCTGTGATTTTGTCAGACCGTCACGACTTACTGGATTGTTCGAGTGGACCCAGAGGAAACGATCCAGAAGGATGTCAGTTAATGGATATAGACAATGTGTTGCCTCACGATCAGATGCAGGAATATTTGTATGGATTGAACTCACCCATGTACGAGGCATTCATTTATCCATATGACAAAAACTATCCTGTCTCTTCCCAAACTTGGTATCAATATCTCGAGTTTAGACCTTCGACTCCTATAGCGGTGTTCTTCTTGTCAGATAATCTCAGTACGAACGTTGATTTTGTCTCTAGAGTTGTACCGAGTTTAAACTTTAACAATCAAGGTATCGATTTCTACTTTAGTCAGTATGCATTTCAATCTGAATTCATCAATGCGATACCCACATACTCTGCTCATTTTTTCAGAGGGTATACCCCAATGTTTGACCAAATGGGTTCACTCTTCAACATGTCCTCTAGTGGCTTTTACGACCGTTTTTATGCTGCAAGCAATGGGATGGATGCGTCTCACAATCCCCAATCGGTTTTTGTCTACGATTCGATGATGCTGGCATTTATGGCGATCTTACACAATGCTAAGATGGACAACAAGGGTGATGGTATAGATATTTCTAACATGCTACGCACGTTCAAATCTTTTGACGACGCAAGTTTGGGAGGAAGTGAGTTTTCATTGACACCTCAAGGTATTCAAGACTCGTTGTCTGCGAACTCTGAGAACTTTCGTATTGTTGGATTGGCCGGACCACATCGGTATACCACAGATCAAGATGTGTCTTTATCGTCCGCAATATGGCAAGTAGACTACGGACAGCTGTCGTATCTATATGAATGTTCAAACACATTGTCTGTGTTGCAAGATATGGTCATAGACTGCTCTTCTGACTAAGACTCACTTGCGTAAACCTCTCCACCAGAAGTAGACACCGTTTTAGTCTCATTGAATCAATGTCCGTCTTTGGGTGGGGCGATGCTGGATTGTAACGATGATGTGGACGCGAGTACGAATGACCATACATCTGAGATATTTGTGGATTCTTTTGACGGTGGCTATGTGCTGTTTGCACTGAGTGCTTACGACTATACCAGTACAGCTAGCGATCAATCGGTAACGCTCAGTTCTGAGACCTCTACGGTCTGCTACACCTTGAATATGATCGATGAATTTGGTGATGGCTGGAATGGTGCCTCCTTAGACATAACCCAAAATGGGGCCACCACATCTTACTCGAATACCGATCAAGATGGAAGTTCATGCAGTTCTGGTTGTCAGGAGACTACATCAGAGATTTTGTGCATGGATTCTGTGTCTTTTGAACTGACTTGGACATCCGGTAATTGGGATACAGAAGTCAGTTTTGAGTTGCTCGATTCAGGAGGGAACTCCGTTTGTTCTGAAGGTGCCAATCCGACCACACCGTGCGGAGGTCTGATCATACCCACCTGTGATCAGCTATAACCATGCATCCAATCAGCTCGATGCGTCTTGTGACTCCATAGACCATTGAGGGAGCATTTTGGTTCCCATCATTTGTGACCAATACTCTCGATGAATAAAGTGTTGACGCAAATCTTCAGGAATAATTTCGCGGACGACTTTATGATAATTGGGCAATAGATACCAGGGTACATTGCAGTTTGCATGGTGTTCGTAGTGGTAATGGATGTTGAATGGTGAGAAAAGCCATTGTAAACGATAGAAATACGTTCTAGATCGTAGAATGGGTACCGGTTCATTTGCCAATCCAGCCCCATGTTCTTGTGCGATCTTACACAGATTCAATGTGGCCAACGTAGCATATCCAATGTAGAGAATCGTCAGAGAGAGGGGATTGATGAGATAGACAAGTCCGACCAAGGGTATCCAACACAGTACTCCAAGCATCATGCGCCTCAGCTTTTTATCGTATTTTGCAGAAGGATTGACAGGCATAAATCCGAATGGAACAAGCCAAATTTTGGCTATGGCCTTCAGAAGTTGTGTACCGTAAAGTGGATTTGGATTTTGAGGATCATCTGACTCACAAGGTCGAATGTGATGTGTCACGTGACCTTCCTCCCAATGACGAATGTATTCGGTGAAGAAGGGGACAGAAGCCCATGTACCGATTCTACGATTGATGGTCCGTCGTCTTTTCAAGTTGACAGAGATGAAAAGCATGTTGTGCGATGCTTCATGGATGATCAAAATGAAGTATCCAAAGAATGCAGATCCGAGTAATATTCCCAAAATTGGGTACCATATCCAGTGTATATAGGTGCTTGCTACGATAGGACTCAATATTACCAATCCGAGTATCGCAGTCGCCAATCCATTGATCAGATTGTGCCGAGAAGGGTTTTGATGCCGAATGTGAAAATTATTTCCGGCTTGAATGGTGGCCTTAGCCCATGCTGGTTTTTTCATAGATGTGCCCTTGCAAATTTTATAGGGACATCTAATTTATTTTATTTGTTATGTAAAGGTGAATGAAAATTAGTCGCATTCTGGGGTCTAGGGTACATCTTTGAGTGTTGATACAATATGGAATTTCGTATTCATCTTGAGTTATGGAATAGGGTGCCCGTCCAATCTAAGTTGGAATACGAAATAGGTGGGTGTACAAAAGCCCACTCCGGCGTCGGATATGGCTTTGCCTTTATCTGTATCGACACCGTTTAGTTGATACGGGAGGACCTGACAAATGTAATCTTCTCTACAAAATCTTAAATAATATACTAATACATAGATGATTGTGTTTGAGTGTGCTGTCAGTAGCATTCACGTTCAAATAGCGTGTGGGGTGTTGAGACCGAGGCGTATTCCCCCCCATCGCATCTGCTTGATATTGAGTTACTCTGAGACCTAAAGAGACCTAAAGT
>CALDQI010000469.1:0-8972 GCA_937911635.1 uncultured Pseudomonadota bacterium
CGCAAGATCCAGTATGGTTGTTGAGTCAACTTCCAACGGACTGGAATGGTCAGTGCATCATGTTGGAACTGTCTTATTTTTTCCGAACAGGACAATGGGATTTAAACCAATCAATTGACCCATTTCTACCACATATGCAATTGCATGAACAGTTTGAAACTCGATTGTGGGAGATCTATGCTGAGCAGACGGTAAGTCTCGATCGAGCGAAAGGAAATCTCGAAACATTTCTCAAACAGCAGTATCCACAGTTTGATCAAGTAGACGATATACATGAACTTGGCGCTGTATTTACACTACTTGAGTACTTGATGCAACACCTTGAAGTTGGGGAGTGTAGTAGTATTGTATCTGCGAGAGATGAAGCACTCAATCAATATGATATCGATGATGAAGATTGGGAAAGAGAAACGTTTCAAACGGCTAGAATTCGAATGTATCTGGCACTTGAAGAATATGAAAAAGTGGATAATCTGTGGTTTGGAATCGACGATTTGTACAAGTTGCAACTTTTGTTAGAGTACATGTCTAGGTTGGATGAACTTGATAGAACGGAATGTTCTTTTGACTGGCAAGACCGATTGTTGTCCGTGGGTAATGCAGATTGTTGGTATCTGTACTTAGATAAACTGCTGCCCTTATTGTTGTTTCGTCAGCAATTTGAGTTTGTCATTGATTTGTTGACAAAATTACGGCGACGGACTTTGATGTGTGAGCCAGTGAACGTACCCTGGAACTCGATTGCCAAGTGGATTGATGCGACAGAGAAATCTGAAGGTGTACTCAACTTTACCCATCAAGTGTGGGAACTGATTAATAGTGAGCGATCATTGCAAAAAGAGTATGCAGAGGATTGGTTTCGCAGACTGTTGAAATGGGATAGCCGATTGTGTGATGTTGAGAAAGTCGTGTTGTTCAAAGAGATGATTTTGGCACAACATTCGAGATCCAAGTTGCAGACGTCACTAGTGTATATCCTTTTGGAGTGGGCTAGTTATCGTTCAACCGTTGCTTTTAGAAATGTTTGGGAGGCATTCAACTTTTGTGATCGAAGGTTGTATGATCTAGATGATATACAAATAGATAATCATCCAGATCATACAAATGCATTGGTCGTTGTGTTGATGTTGACTAAGCAGACATCGTTCGTGTTTGATTTACTGTTGAATTCTCCAGCATTGTTTGGCTATGATGAACACTTGACTGCAGAAGAGTATATTCGAACATGTGTTGAACAAGAGATTGTATTGCAACAACGGAAACTTGAACGCACAGAACCATCATCCGGTGGAAAATCACCATCAGTATCTCGCAAAGAACCAGTCCAGAAACAACCAAAATGGTGTCGTGACTTAATTCGTAATCTGTCGTACCATAGAATAATGAGGTATTCCTTAGATGGTTATAAACTAGCGGAATGGGTTTCGAGAATTCCTATAGATCAAAGACGTGAAGGGAATCCTCTAGAGAAATTGACAGTGCAAGCACTGACGTTGCGAATGGATGTTTTGTACATGCTCGCCTCCTGTTGGCGTACGTTACCCTTAGAAGAACAAGACATTTTTTTCCAAGATATCGGTAATACAGATATCGTTGAGTTTCTTAAAGACATGTTACGCCCTTACTCGGATGTGGATGTGTCACTTATGCGTTGTGTTTTGTGGCTCACACATTGCTATGAGATTGGAGATTTTATGGCTGTTCTGTGTAAAGAGAATCCATACTATCGTTCGTTTGAGATACGAAGTTTGTTTTGTAATGTCGTGTACAACCCTCTCAGTTTTGTATCTAGTGTGAATGAAAATCGATATCGACAGATTGACCCAAATCAAATATTGGTTGAACTTTTACTTGTGGACTGGATCTTTTCTCAAGAAGAGTCATTTCAATGGTTGAGAGATGAAGATATTACCGCTCAAGAGTACTTGGAATCACTTCGTCAGTATGTGTTGAGTGACGAAGGGCATTCGTTGATAGAGTTGTTTTTGGATATAGAAGAGCGATTTTTAGGCATAGAGAAGGCCTGGCATACCTTGGAGGACTTTTTTCGAGTTGTACAATTGAGATCGTTACCACTAGTGGTTCCAGAGAACCCATTGGATGCTTCTTCCAAATATCCAGGCAAATATGGTGGCCGTCCATTCTTCATTCAAGATCAGATTTTATCCAAGTATAGGGAGAAATACTCAACTCAAAAGGTGAGAGATATGTTGTTGGAGATCGTGTCTCAAGGGTCTACCCGTGAAGGGTTACTCAAACTTGTATTTGATTCAGTACTCAAAAGGAATGAGATCAATGCTGCTTGGGAGATACTTCAAATGGTTCAACATGGTGAAACGCGCGATACAATGATATTGGAGTATTCAGAGTCGTTATCGGATAAGGGATTGTTGAAGGAACCAACTTATATCCAACAAGTATTGGATATTATAGAAACGATAGAGAGTGAAGATTGGTTGTATCGAACCATTATGACAACTATGGGTGGATACAATGAATACCATCCAAGGATGCTCAAGAAACTTGTTGCATTTCTGTATGTACGAAAGCCGGGGCATGATTTTTATGAAATCGCGTTGCATCCAATGTACGGTGGTACAAAGCGTTTTGAAGACTTACATCGGATTGTGCTGCTGCGCCCATTTGGGAGATGGCTACAATGGTCCTTAGCCAATTTTGTACGCCTATGCTTTCATCATGAATGTGTAGCATTATTGGATGATTATATGGATGCGTAGACTGATGGCGCATCAACGTGTCTTTATTCTTAAGTAAAGCCTACACTTATAAACTTTGACTGATGCAGTCCCTGACAAAATTAAAGATGACTGTTGTTGATTTTGCTTTACGAGCACGAACGATCACGAGTTATTCATGTATATGATTAACATTTACAGTCTATTAATTCTTGGCAAGTTACTTCAGACAATCGGTATCTGACAACGGTATCCAATGACAAAATCGCCAAAATCTGGAGAATGCCCATCTCCGACCCACAGGAACTCCTGCGAGTCACGGGAGAACGGACCAATGCCCGTGTTTGTAGAGACAGCCTCGAAGTCGTCAACGTCCTACCGTTTCCAGATCCAATGACGGTGTGGGCACCTGAGGAACTTTGTCAGGATTGATAGTCTGCCTATTGCTTACGAAGATAAACGCCAACTTCGATGTGATCGGTATAGGGAAACTGGTCAAATAAGGCAAATCGTTCAATAGAATGGGACTGAAGCAATTGGCTTAGATTCTCTTTCAATGTGGTGGGATTACAGGAGATGTACAAGATCTCGTCGTATTGCTGAATCATGGTACAGGTATCGTCATCCAGACCAGCTCGTGGTGGATCCACTAAGACCGTACTGCACTTAAACTGGCTCAAGTCTATTCCAGCATTCTTGACTCGATTGAACTCTCTCTGTCCGTTTAAGGCTAAGGTAACGTCCTCTGCCGACATTCTGAGTACGTGAACGTTTTGAACACCATTGGCTTCAATGTTGTACTGTGCAGCTTTCACAGATGGTTTGGATTCCTCTGTTGCCAGAACCTTCCGGAAGTTTTGTGAGAGTGCAATGGAGAAATTGCCATTGCCGCAGTACAATTCCAGCAGGTCATCGGAACTATTTGTTGTGCAACTTAGCGCCCACTCCAGCATCTTTTCGGCGATACTGGCATTGGGCTGACTAAAAGAGTTTTCGACTTGTTTATAGGTAAATACGGTTCCATTGACGTTGAGTTGTTCAATGACATAATCACAATCCAAGGTGATTTTCATCTTGCGGGCTCTTCCAATGATATTGATGAGGATGTTTTGTTGTTCAAACCACGATTTTAATTTCGTAGCCTCAGTCTTCCACTCATCATCAAGCTTACGGTGGTACAGCAGAGAGACCAAAGTCTCTCCGCTGAGAGTGGTTAGGAAATCGATTTGGAACAATTTCTGACGCAGTGTGCTATTTTTCTTTACCTTTTCGATGAGTAGTTTCATGACTGTATTCATCAAAACACTACCGATGGGAAATTCATCCACTCGATATTTTTCTCGAGTATTCTTATCAAACATGATGTAGTACAGGTCATCACCATCGTGCCAGACTCGAAATTCAGCCCGCATCCGAAAATGCAGTGGAGGGGAAGCGAAGACCTGAACTTCGGGCGTGTTGATATCTGCAAAGAGTTCGTTTACCGTGTCTACTTTGCGAGCCAGTTGTTGAGCGTAGGTGGTGGGGTCTATTTGTGGCACTTCCAATATCCGATTACTGAGTGATGCTCTTATTCATGAAGTCAAAGATGTCCTTGGTTAATTTCGCATGAGATGGACGATGGAAATACATCATGTGTCCAGCCTCGTAGTATGTAAAGTCAATATTACTGTTGAGTTCAGCAGGAAGATTCAAATGGTCAGCTGTGTACTCTGCTGCAAAAAATGGCGTTGCCAAATCAAAGATTCCATTGGCAAACAGTACTCTTAAGTGAGCGCTTCGAATCATCGCTTCTCGAAGGTCTGGAGCGGTATTTGGATACCCTAAACGTCCCTTTCGTTCCCACTTCCAATTTTGATTGGTATTCATATCCAAGATTTTGTAGTCGTTCGACGAGGAGAATTCCAAGGTTCGGGCCAGATAGTCGTTGATGATGCCTGTATATGGACCCATCGGTGCGTTGATACTTGGATCTGTTTGGGTTCTTCTGTTGTCGCTATCGACATCACTTCCGATGTATCGACCATCCATTCGACCGACGGTGTATCCTGGTCGGTTCAATACCGTCTTTGAGAATCTCATGTCGGCGATACGAAGATTGAGATTTTTGATATCTTCGACCTCCAATCCGGTGTAGGTGGATAACTTTTCGGCGATGTGTTGTCGTTCTTCTTCCGATATTCTAGAGCCTTTTAACAGAGCCGCAGCATATTCATTCATCGACCAATCACGAACCTCTTGCAACAGTGCATCTCTATCGGAAGTCAGATTGGGATCCAGTTTTCCTTGGTGCCATGCCACAGCGGTAAAGGTTGGTAGAAACAACATGTATGGTAAGTCATTTCCAAGCCCCGCGATAAAGGTCTGAAAGTTCACGGCTAGGCTCACTAAGATAAGACCGTTTAATGCAATGCCTTTCTGTTCAAGCAAGTTTGCCATCAAAGCCGATCGCGTAGTACCATAACTTTCTCCAGCTAAAAACTTGGGTGAAACCCAGCGATGGTTCTCAGTGATGTACTGTTGAATGAATTGGGTCAGCGATTTGGCATCTCCCTCAACATGGAAGAATTCTTCGTCTTTGCCCTCTTCACCAGAACGACTGTATCCTGTGCCTACAGGATCAATAAACACTAGATCTGTTTTGGTTAATAGCGTATGCTCATTGTCTACGAGTCTAGACTGATTTGGTTTTGGAATTTCTCCATCCACCATATCAATTCGTTTGGGGCCAAAGGCGCCTAAGTGCAACCATACAGAGCACGAGCCAGGTCCACCGTTAAAACAGAAGGTGATCGGTCTATCGATGGGACCAGCACCCTTTAGAGTATAGGCAACGTAGAAAATTGCAGCGGCCTTCTTCTCCTTCTCGTTTCGGATGTGCATAATCCCTGTGGTTGCCACATAGTCTACGATGTCATCGTTGATTTGAATTTGATGTTCGGTAACGCTGGTTCTCTCTTCAGGCAGTTCAACTTTGTTATCTTTTTTGTTTTGGTCCTTTTTGTCTTCCATGGTGTCCTCATCAAAGTTACGATGTTGTGTGATGATGTCCTTAAAGTGAGTTCTAACCTAACCATTTGGTTTGTGAATTCAACTTGATAGTTCGCTAATACAACCCTGTTTATTGAAGTCATTATGATCAAGTTTCTTATACAAGAAAGTAAATTGCCATTCTACTATCTTCAGTTTCATTTGAAGAAATTCACGGAGTGTAGAGACAAGTATCCGCATAAACCAATTATGGTCGTTCCAGGAATGTGGACTTCAGATGCGTATACACGACCCCTTCGTTCAGCCTTAGAACGGACGGGTGCAGATGTTCACGGATGGGGCTTGGGAAAGAATCATGCAGACATTAAAAAGTTGATCCCACAATTAATGGACCAAATCATCGCTTTGTCGACTCAGTCAGAACCCGTAACCATGATAGGATGGAGCCTTGGTGGGATTCTTAGTCGTGAGGTTGCTAGAACAATACCAGAACATGTCAAAGCAGTGTGCTGTATTGGCTCACCAATTGTTGGTGGACCCAAACATACCATCTATGCCAGTTACTACAGTAGACTAGGATTCGATATGGATGCTGTGGCACGCAGGGCTGAGCAAAGAGAAATGGTACCTCTATCCGTGCCTTGCCATGCGATTTATTCAAAGAACGATGGGGTTGTAGACTGGGAGGCAAGTATGGATAAATACAATCCGCACACCACACATGCAGAAGTGCAGACACCACACTTTTCGATGGGATACTCCGTAGAAGTGTACACAGAACTCGTTCGTTGGTTGGGGGAGATATATGATGGAGAATAACCGTAACATGATAGACCAAGAGATGAGAAACAGCTTAAGTACCTGTGGTTTTGATATTGTACATCCCTGTTCTCTCGAAAACTTAGAAGAATCGATATTGAGCAGTTTGTCTATTGATGATCCGTCTGGGAAAAGGGGGTATTTGATTGGCAATACAAGAACGGTTTGGGACCACTTCATCAAGTGGCTGTCACGACGAGCCGATTGGTCTGAGATTGTCGATCCATTAGAGACATTCGTTGAGCAAAGCATAGAGCGGTGTGCTGGAAATCATAGTGGTCTATTTTGGACGCATGAAACTGAACAATATATTGTCCCCGTTCAAAGGATGGCACATCAATCTGGTCTTGCATACCTTAGCGCTGGTCAGTTCAATATACATCCTCATTTTGGACCATGGTTTGCCTTACGTGCGGTGCTGATTTTACCAGGTGAGGCTGTGGATGTTAAAAGCACACCCATTCCAAATCCATGTACAAATATCATTGAACTACAAGCCGCGGAGTTATTTGGCCGACTTCTCCAAAATAAAGGGACTTGGGAGGAGTGGTTGAGTTTACGAGATTTGTATGATGTTGGTAGAGAATATCGATATTCCGACGAACAGATTCGATATCATTACACACGTGACAAGGCGGTACTCTTTGATGCAATGAACAAGGTCCAGTAAATAGAGGAAAAGACTCGATGTTTCATGTCCTTTCCCAGGTTCAGATAGGTTTTTATGAGTAGATAGAGTTTATTGTATCGTAAAATTGAGGAATGGATCAATGTTGCTATAGACTGAAAATGGTCTATATGGAGAGTATACTATTGAGAGGTGTGTACGATGTCAGTTAAAGAGGTGAAAGGTTATAAACAAACCGTCAGACGAGAGTTTGCAAACAATCCATTGTCCAAGTCAATATCGGATTCAAATCCTCTTAAACAGTATGCACAGTGGTTCAAAGATGCGATTGAGAGTGAGATAGTTGATCCCAACGCAGTATGTCTGTCTACAGTAGACGGGCGTGGTTATCCTTCATCTAGAATCGTGTATATCAAGGATATAATTGATGAATGTTTGATATTCTACACCAACTACAATTCTAAAAAATCCCTAGACATGCAGCAGAATAACCGCGTCTCGGTCAACCTGTTTTGGAAAGAGTTGGACAGACAGATTCGCATTCAGGGAACTGTTGAGAAGGTGTCTGAACACACTTCAGATGCGTATTTTGCATCGCGACCCAGAGGTAGTCAAATCGGCGCTTGGGCCTCCTATCAAAGTGAAGGATTGGAGAATAGAGAAGAGTTGGAAGAGCGTTTGTTTAAACTCCAAGAGCAATTTGCAGATCAAGATATTCCTAGACCTCCGCATTGGGGTGGTTTTGCTCTGCAACCTGAGTATTTTGAGTTTTGGCAGGGTCGTCCAAGTAGATTGCACGATAGGATTGTCTATCAACGAACGGGTAGCACGTGGTCTAGACGTCGTCTATCTCCTTAAAGTGGTTTTATATCATGAGCATTGTGAGAATTGGAACATTGGGATGTGCAAGAATCACCCCACAAGCGCTCATCCGTCCCGCTAAGGAGAACGACACCGTTCAGGTTACCGCAGTTGCATCAAGGGATTGTACGAAGGCAGAAGCCTTTGCTAAAAAGCATGGGATTCCCACTGTACACAAAGATTATGAGGCATTGATTCAAGATCCAGATATCGATGCGATATACAATCCACTGCCAAACTCTCTTCACGCTGAGTGGAGTATTCGTGCCCTAAGAGCAGGGAAACATGTTCTGTGTGAAAAGCCAATGGCCTCAAATGCTATCGAGGCCGAGGAAATGAATAGGGTTGCCACTGAGGAAGGTAAAGTCTTAATGGAGGCTTTTCATTGGCGGTATCATCCATTGGCTGAACGTGTGATCGAACTGTTGAAGGCAAAAACAATCGGAGATGTATCTAGGATCGAGGCTACCTTTTGTATTCCTTTGCCGTTTCGAAACGATATTCGATACAATCCGGATTTGGGTGGGGGGGCCTTGATGGATACAGGGTGCTACACGGTCAATATTCTACGTCACTTGATGGGAGAGGAGCCGAGAGTGCAATCCGCAAGTGCTAAGAAATCCAGTCCTACCATTGATCGATTTATGGAAGCAGAGTTGGAATTCAAAAAGAGAGAGAAAGCGGCTGTCGAAGCGGCGTTGAAAGATAAAACTGTCACAGAGCATCGTAAATTCATTGAAGATCAATTTTCTAGTATGTGGTTTATCCACGAAATGGGACTACCTGGTGCTCCTGTTGGAAAATTAGATCTTGTAAAACAAAAATAAAAAAAAAAGACCAGATTCGTGTAGAAAATTTCAAGCAAAATGTAGATAAAGATACCTATGAATATTTACTCATTAAATTAACCCATAAGTTATTAAAAGAAGCACGTAAAGATAAAATAATTAAATATTATTATTCATTACATCACCTTT
>CALDQI010000470.1:0-5497 GCA_937911635.1 uncultured Pseudomonadota bacterium
CGATATTCCAAAGCACCCCCCGTATTGAAAGGAACCAAACCGGTTGTACTGGGTCAGCTTACACAAACCCAGTGGAGAGCAGCAGATGACCCATTGATCGAGGACGGTGAGCCAACCGATTCTGTGTATCAGGCTCTTCACAAAAGACTTGCTCAAAATCTAGAACAAATCGTGACTGCAGCCAACGATGCTGGTGTCAAAGTGTACATCATCGCAACAGTACCACATTTAAACTATCCACCCTTTTATGATGCCAACTCGCCAAATTTGGTTGAACAGAACATCCAACAATACACACAGGGAATCGGACAGGCAAAGCAATTTGAGCGACAACGAAAATGGGCTGAGATGGAACAGGTATTGAACAAAGTACTACAAATTGAATCCCACCATGCAACAGGACACTATTTGCTCGGTACCGCATTACAAAACCAAAAGAAGTATACAGAAGCGCTCACCGCCAGGAAAAAATCCCTCCTGCTGGATATCTCACGGAAACGAACCCTTTCCAGTTATGCAAACATCGTTTCAAGCGTCTGTACACAGACAGACTGCACAACCAAGAATCTAAACCCTTGGTTCGACGAACAAGTTGCTCTTGAAGGAATGGATGTGTACCGAAGGCTCTACGGAGACCACGAGCATTTAAACCCCGATGGCATCGACATCATTTCAAATAATTTCGTTGAACTAATCCTGAACGATTTGTAAATCCGTACAGAGTTTTGTTTCAATTCTGAAAACAATTATAATTATTTTCTTAACTACTCTTGAAAAGAACCGATCTAGGTGTATATTTAAGTGGTAAGTCAAAAAATAAGGCGGCTCAATGTACTCAATTTGCTCTTTGGATAAAAATGATGTCCTGAACAGTATCGTTGCGATGAAACAAAGGGGATACCGCGGTCCGATAGTTCAAACCAGCAGGACCGATTATGAACGTCTTAAGTATCAAAGAAACGGTGTTAGAGACTTTGCGGACAGCCTTTTAGAACGCTCTCTCATGTTAATTGATTTGTCCACCAATACGTTACACGTACAATCCTGCAGCCAAATCAGTTCTAGAGTCCACGATATCGATGTGGTTTCCTGTTACATCATTGACCCGAACACAACAGGCTTGAAGTTGTGTTCTTGCTGCAGCTGATTCTCCTCTCTTATTGAGTTGAACACTTCTCTATCGCTCGTTGAATACTGGGATCGGGCCTTCTTAATCGACCGGCTACATTGATGAGAAGTGGTCGTGCTTCAGCGCAGCGCCCCTTTTCTGCCAGCATCATACCCGCCTTGGCATTTGCGCGTGGGTCTACGGGCATGTCCTTAGCGGCCTGTTCATAATGCCGAAGAGCCTCGTCTATCTGCCCCAATCTCTCTGCGGCTATTCCAAGCCAGAGTGAAATATCGCTCGCTCTTGACTTGTTTTCTTTGGCTCTTTGAAGATGTTTTATTCCAGATTCATCTTGAGTCAGAAACACATGTGCAAGGCCTTTTAAGTAATTGAGATTGGGATCGGTGGGTTCTATTTCCAAACCGGCCCCCGCTATCTCGATGACCCCTTCAGTATTTTCTTGATCTGCATAAATCGCTGTGAGATAACGATACGGTCGGACGTCATTGGGATTGAGTTCACGCATGCTATTGGCAAAGGCAATCGCCATATCGTACTTTTTCAACTTGTATGACAAAATCACAGCATTGTTCAGGGCCAAGGTGTGCTCAGGATCCTGTCGTAAAACCTCTAAGCAACGGGCAAATGCCGCCTCTGTATTTCCTCGTGCACTCTCCAGATACACAATGGTCAACTGAGGACTCAACAACTGAGGATTCTTTGTAACGATCGATTCGAGTGCAGGTATAGCCTCCTCAATCGGTAGTCGTTCTGCGGTGTGAATCTCTCGCAATAAACCGATACTGTCTCTAGGATCCTGTGCTGTTTCAATATCAACGGTCGTTTGTACAAAATCCGTCTGATATCCAAGTGCTTGTAGAGCTGCAGCCTGCGTCGCGGACAAATCTACCGGTTCGGGAGATTCTATTGGCCCTCGAAAATCCAACAACTGATCTTGTAAGAGAGGCTTGAGTGAGACCGTAGTAGCGGTCCATGGATCTAGACTCTCTGTTCGAACACCATGCTCAATCCGTTGCGTTGAATCTTGAATCATACTAAGCGGATGCCAGCCATAGTGATACAGGGGGAAAAAAGTTTCTGCATACGTCGTTTTCCGGACTCGATCCTGCAATAGACTCTCGCCGCTCGACTCAAACTCTACTCCACCTATCTCTGCTATTGTCGGAGCCAAGTCTATTGACGACACTGGGTCCTCAACAATATCTGCCGCTCTAATATCTCCAATGATGGGCTCTAAATTTAAGGATTCATCAACGCCTTCTGGTCGCTCAATGGTTAACCGGACCTCTGGTTGGGGTTTACTCTCACTTCCTTTCGTGCCACCAGGCGGACGAATAATGAGAGGTACTCTCGTCACCCCACGACCAAGAAGCACACCATGTTCACGTTCGCCATGCTCCCAAAGCCCCTCACCGTGATCCGACGTCACAATGACCCAAGCATCCTCTGCGAGGGCGAATAGATCCCCCAACAAATAATCCACCTTGGCGATCTCACCACGATACGGGTCTCCTTCCCAATCTGCAGGAGGTTCCCATGGTGTATGTGGGTCATATAAGTGCACCCACCCAAATTTTGGAGACTCTTTAGGTTGATTTTTCCACCACTGTTTTGCGACGTTCAATACCTCACCCGCAGGCAATTGCGCTTCACCAAATGCCGCAACTTCTAGTAAATCTCTCGGATGAAATGGATCATGGTATACATCAAAACCTTGATCCAACCCCCATGAATGACTCAATACGTAGGCTGAAACAAAAGCGCCGGTCGCGTATCCCGATTTGGATAACGCCTCTGCTATTGTCTGGTATTTCTGGTCTAAGGCAAAACCAGCATTGTCCCGCACACCGTGTTCTCGCGGTAACAGACCGGTCAAAATACTTGTGTGAGACGGAAGTGTCAGTGGTGTAATCGCATGACTTTCTGTGTACAGACTTCCTTCGTCGGCAAGTCTGTCCAAATTGGGGGTCTTTGCTAACGTATCCCCATAAGCTCCTAATCTATCTGCACGTAGAGTATCAATGGTAACCAATAAAACATCCGGACGGGTATCCACCACTTCTGATTCTACATCTACAGGGGGTACTGGTTGACACGCAAACCATATCCAAAACATGACAAATCTCCTGAGAAAACGATGGAATCTACTCGAAGTGTACAATACAACGACGAAACACTTTTAAAGGATCGTAATTGGTCGAATCATTAAATAGCAATTAGAAAAGGTTAGGTAGTCAATGATGGAGGTCTCATTCAACATCCCACAGTGGTCATCAATGGAAACAATCTAACCTTGGCTCAGATTGAAATGATAGCCCATAGGCGATGCACCGTCAAAATGTGTGATCAGGCTCGACAGAAAATGCTTGAATCCTATCGATGGGTTCAACAAGTCTCTACCACAAACAAACCCGTCTATGGAGTCAATACGGGATTTGGTTCCCTAGCTAGGGTGTCTATCCCCCCATCGAAAAGTTCCCTACTCTCCACAAACCTGATCCGTTCACATGCCGCTGGTGTAGGTCCTATTGCAGATGAAGCAACGACAAGGGTCATGGTTTTACTTCGAGCCAATGCACTTGCAAAAGGAGTCAGTGGGTGCCGGCCACTGTTGGTTGACAACCTTCTACAATTGTTGAACACCAATATTCTACCGAAGATTCCCATGCAGGGTTCTTGTGGCTCCAGTGGGGATTTGGCTCCACTGGCTCACTTGGGATTAATGCTGATTGGAGACCCACTCGGGGAAGCGACGGTCAATGGTCAAACTGTGGATGCTCCAACTGGATTGAAACAGGCTGGATTAGAGCCACTTGTACTCGAAGCAAAAGATGGATTGGCCATCACAAATGGGGCTCAACTATCCACAGCCATTGCAACACTCAACATCCTCGAGGCCAAACAATTGATGCTGGCAGGTGAGCTGGCCGCAGCCATGAGTATGGAAGCTCTTTTGGGTATTTCCAGAGCATTTCATCCAGACGTTCACAAAATGCGACCCTACATCGGTGCAAGACAATGCGCCTTCAATATTCGTCGTCTGATCAAAGGCAGTACATTAATAGACTCCGTACCAGAAAAGTTACAGGATGCCTATTCCATTCGATGCACCCCACAGATATTAGGGGCTGTACGAGATATGCTGAGGTTTGTGGAACAACAACTCTCCGTTGAATGGAATGCTGCAACCGACAATCCCCTCATCTTACTTGATGTTGACGATGTGTCACAACATGATGCTGAGAATAAAGCCTTCTCAGCCGGTATGTTTCATGGTGAACCTGTCGGAATGGCAATGGACAGCTTTAAAATTGCGATATCCGAACTGGCGAGTTTATCTGAACGACGTCAATATAGACTCACAACGGGAAGCCTATCACAGCTATTGCCACCAGGTCTGGTCGGGAAAGATCGACCGGCTGTTGGAATGATCGTTCCACAAACGACGGCATCAGCTCTCGTCAGCGAAAACAAATGTCTGGCATGGCCAGCATCTGTAGACTCCATTCCCACATGCGAAGACCAAGAAGACCACATTGCAATGAGCACTGTAGCATCTCGTAGAGCCAGAGATGTTCTGAGAAACACGACCAAAGTTATCGCCATCGAACTCCTCAGTTCAGCTCAAGCATTGTCATTTCGACTTGATGAAGGTGTGGGTGTATCTCTTGGGCAAGGTGTCTCGCAAGGGCTCAAAAACGTCACGCATATCCTGCAAAAGCAATCACATCCGTATACGACCATCGGGGAACAAATAGAGCTTTTGGCGACAGCCATTCAGAATGGATCCATATTAGACTCTCTACCGGATCTCCTTCAAACGTCTGATATAGACGTTGTTCTGGAGACCGCGCTATGAACTGGCCCACCCCCACCTCTACCACCATTGAAATCTCAGAAGTCGATACGACCTGTGAAATGCTTTGGGCTGTCGCTCAGGGTGCACAGGTTTCTCTGAAGAATACGATTATTCCTTCAATGGATGCAAACGCCAAACTAATCCCCGAGGAGAGTCAGATCTTGGTCTCTAAACGCCACTGGCTTACTGGAGACCCCTCTCAATCCTCTGACAATCTCGCTCAAGGATTTATTCTCGGACATTGTGCAGGGGTTGGAACCCCATTTTCAGATGAGATCGTTCGAGCTGCTATATTCGCACGGGTAAAAGTGTTGTCGTCAGGACACACTGGGTGTAGAGGCATCGTAGCTGAAAAGATGGTACAAATGCTCAATCAGAACATTGTCCCGTTGGTACCTTCTCAAGGCTCTGTGGGAGCGGCTGGAGATCTGGCACCAATGTCCTACATTGCCCGAACACTATGTGGATATGACGGTCAGACCTATCAGGATTTCACCCCCCTCAATCCC
>CALDQI010000471.1:0-6395 GCA_937911635.1 uncultured Pseudomonadota bacterium
CCGCACCACCGGTGGTGACAGGTATATTCAATCTCTCCTGCAAAGCTGTCCCTCGGCCGCCAACCACAGCACACAACGATCCAAGTCCAACAACGTCGACTGCTGGTCCTGTTCGTTCTGCAACCTTGACAGCACGATGCATCAATCTCACGGCTCGTTCTTGGTCGCTCAACAAATCTTCCGGGGTCAAAGGTACTGCGACTACGTCACCTTGAACAGACTGATGGACTGGAGACTCTGGCAATGAAAAGGAGCATATATGACTAACATCTCTTGGATCTGTACCATCTCTATGATCCAAGCCAAGCCCAACTTTACCACCTCGAACACCAATGATTTGACGGTGACCTTTGCTGAGTGCATGAACGATGAACAAAAACCTAGGCAGACGATTTCTCAGCCAATAGTTTTACAACAAGATTATAGAAGGTTCCCACTCGGAACAAATTCGGAATGTCCGTGGGTTTCAATCCGGGAACGAATTCTCCACTGGGTACTTCTGGCATCGCCTCTTTCAACGCTTCTAAGGCATCTAGAGTCAAGGTACCATCTGCTTGAAGCCCTTCACCTTCCGTTCCTTCACGCGCTGCTTTTTCAATGCCGCCTCTTGGAATCTTGATCTGAAAGTTTTTTTCCAACTGAAAGGCTATATCCAAGAAGTCAATGCTCTCCGCCTCTAATTCTGAGATTACCTTAGATGAAAACTCAACTTCTTCAGGGTCTAGTTCCAGGGCGTCTTGAAAGACTTCATGCACCACAGTCCAAACTTTTGCATCCAAATTGTCATCAATATGTGCAGCCAAATGCATAGTATTCCTCTATCAATAGGTTGTATACGTTCTCTAACCTATCTCATTCCAGTTGTTTGCCAAATTCATGTAAAGCCATCCCAACAGGAATTGTTGCCGCACCCAACAACCCAAACGGTCTAGCCAGGGACTCATATACCGTTCTATCCAACACCATTGTTGAAGCGGCGGGCTTGAGGATAAAAAATGCCGCCCCCTCTGAACCTTCTGCACCCAAAACGTCTGTCGCCGCAGTCAAGTCATCCGACCCACCGACGATTACGATATCAGCTCGCCCGTCAACGAGTGCTTGAGCCCCTTCCAAAATGGCATTCCAGCCACCGTCTACGCCCATCGCGTAGCTCATGTTGTGACCTTGAGCATTGTGATAAGCCGATGAGAACCCCAAAACGTTATTGCTCAGACCACGGACCAACCAAAGCGGATGAATTTGAGATATTCCCTTCTCGCCAAAATCTTGGAGGGAAAAGGTACCGGACTCAAATGCTACGTTGATGGCATCGGTTAAATCGTCGTGCCTCCCAACCTGAGGACTCGCGCCAACATACATCCCCCGCCTAGAGGGTTGAATGTTATCCCAGTCTGAACACTGTCCTACCGCCGAAGCAATCGATGCCACACCAAGACGCACAGCCTGTGTCATCAGTTTCAGACTTTTGCGGTCTGGAACCATTGAACGCGCTTTAAAATTGGGAACCATACCAGTGCATGCCGGTTGACTTAACGCTTTATTGTTGTGACCGGAAGGGCACAACAATGAGAGTGCAGAGATTTGAATTGGCAGCTCAACAACGGTTGGGAGACCTTGAGTATGTTCCATGAATACTCCTACTGATTCGAATAATGATGAGAGGCGAATTGGGTCGTTGACAGCACTACAGAAGCATTCTGACCACCAAAACCAAACGAATTGGACACAATTACATTGGGAGACACCAGGTTTGGTGTCGATAGATTCTGAGACGGACATTCTGGATCGAGAGACACAAGCCCTGTAGTTCCTGCCATCCAACCTTGATCAAGCATGCCCACACACGCTACAGCCTCAACTGCGCCTGCGGCTGCAATACAATGACCCACAGCCCCTTTTATAGAAGACACCACCACACCATCTCCAAACAACCGATGGATAGCATGAGATTCAGCCACATCTCCCAAAGGGGTCCCTGTGCCGTGTGCATTCACATAATCAATATCTTTCGGAGACAATCGAGCATCTTTAAGCGCCCTTTTCATCGCCATTTCAGCACCCATCCCCTCCGGATGAGGGGCCGTAGGGTTCCAAGCATCCATACTGGATCCAGCCCCTAACACTTCTGCCAATATGGGGGCTCCCCGCGCCATCGCATGTTCATAAGACTCTAAGATCAACATACCGGCACCTTCACCAAGCATAAATCCATCCCGATCAGAATCAAATGGTCGACAGACATTGGGACTCAAAGCTCCCAGTACCAAAAAGGACAACAGACCCATTGGATGATCCATAGAATCGTGCCCACCAACAATAGCCACATCAACCTCGCCTCTACGAACAGACCAGAAACCTGCCGCAATTGCCTGAGATGCTGCCGCGCAAGCCGAAAAGTTGCTCCCCGACCGGCAAGCACCCACTGACTCGGATAGCAACTTCCCAAAATGATGGGGCATATGACGTTTGGGTGCAGCCAACGTATTGCGAAGATCTTGAGCCATGGAGGCTCTGTCAAAAGCATCCTCTACGATGTGCCCAAACAAATCCTGGTTCATTTCATGTGGTGTAATCGAAGACAATCCTGTTCCTACAAAGACAGCGACCCTATCCTTTGAATGTGAACGTCTAGACCATTGCGCTTCCGACAACGCAATGTCAGCACATTTCCACCCCAGTACACTTTTGCGATCGTCAACGAAGTCTGACATGTCTGGAAGATCTTCCAGATACCGCCCAATCAGCGATATGGGCAGTGTATACCCACTGGGCACCCCTAAACACTCGTTGCGCTTCAATGCTCTCATGAGTGCTTCACGACCAGTTCCTGCTGCGCACAAAGATTCTGCCGCGGTGACCACCACTCGCCTCATTCATCGCTCCCGTTGAATACACAGGTGTCAGAATGATTTTCAAAGCATGTATACAACCCCTCTTGGACATCCGATACAGTTCTTCTGAAAACTTGTCTATCTGGCGTTCGAACTTCAACAAAACAATCTTTACCCACCACATCGCTCAATGTCACAATCTCAGTTCCGCGCTCCTGTATCGAGCCGCATTTAACCTTAATCCGCTTACTATCAATCGGTGTCTGGAAACGTGTTCCATCCCAAGTGCTGCTGGGAGCATCCAATTCTGGCTCTTCCTTGGTCTCAACTGCAGTGGGGACAACCGGTGGCGCATTTTCGGTTCCGCCAAAAAATAAGACCACACTTAAAATCCCAGTAAACAGAAGTGCCGCTCCACCCAAAAATAATACCAGCAACATTTTGGTGCTCATACCATCCATATCGGACTCTACAATGGGTGCCATTGCTTGAGGTCGAACATCCACAGACGACATCGATTGAGTTGGACCATCCATATCAAGCATTTCCATAGAAGAACTCGGCGTACTGTTTGAGCCTGTGCCAGTAGAATTTTGCACCCTATTCTTAGGAGACGTTTGAGTTGATGGCATTGGAGGCGGTTCTGCTATGGGGGGCGGTATTGCAACAGCAGAAGCCCCTTTTGTAAACTCCGGTTCTGAAATTGCAGTGCTCTCAAACGAATACTCACTGGGCGATTCAGTTTGATTGATTTCCACCACCGCTTCAGGGTTCAGATCCAGTGATGCTTCAACCAAATCCGCAACAGCACCTCTGCGCATGATCGCCGTATCAACATCTTCGTCATCAATGTGAACGGGTCTTTCAAAGACCTCGGTATCCTCACTCAGCAACGCTCCTTGTAACGTTCCATCAACCGAACCACGATTCAAACGTTGTTGAAAATAAGGGATTGCCTTTTGAGACCACTGTACGGAACTTACCCCTGAAATCGAATCAGCCATCCTTCGAGCTCGATTCGCAAACTCATAAGCCATCGGACGTTGAGCCGCATCATACGCCATCCCAGACGTCAACAAATCAGCCAACTCCTCTTTGACTTCCAAGCCAAGAGGCATCGGCCTTAGCAAATGCTGACAATACTTTTCCACTCGAAGCTGGTGTTGATCGGCAGACGGTGGTGCCTTACCAATCGGTTTCCCTGCCAACATTTCAAATAAAGTTACCGCCAATGAATACACGTCTGACGTTGGACCTTGAGGCTCAAAAAACAATCGTTCCGGCGCCATATATTCCATTGCGTCATACTGCATCTCACGCGTTGCGGACTCTCGCCCCCCAATTTCCGAGGCTGTCATTCCAAAGTCTAGCAATGAGATCTTTCCTTTTGGAGACACCATAATGTTGCTGGGCTTTAAATTGCCATGTAATATTCGCAGAGGCGCTCGACCTGCAGAGGGGGCTTGATTGAAGATTAGATCCAAACTCTCTGCTACATCTGCTATCAAACTAAGCGTTACTTTCAATGGTATGCGCTGCTTCATTTTACGCATACCTTGAACCAAACTTTTGAGATCTAGACCATCTACCCATTCCATCACGACCGCAACCCGACCGCGAATGGATGTCATTTCATAAATGGTTGGAATGGCTGAATGGTGCAAAGATTGCAGCAATGACAGTTCTTGTCTGAGCCACGTGACCGACTGCTTGTTTTCTTTCCAAGAATCTCGCAGAAGTTTTATCGCCACCTCTCGCACAGGATCCCCATTTTGCATCTCATGACAGCGATACATGTCTGACAGAGATGTCTTCGAAAGAGGACTGACAAATTCGTATTGACGCTTACTGCTCACTTGGATTCACCTTATCTTGGACTCACGCTGGATCATTTGTCAATACTCTGTTTTGTTACTCAATTGATAAAGATATCTACACTGCTGCGGAGATTCGCAGACCGTTCCATGAAATTGTCCCACCTTCTAGAACCTCTCGTAACAAACTTAACTGAGGTTCCACCACTCCACAATAGCCGATTTGAGAACGCAATGTAGACTTAACACGTCTAATGTCTTCACTCTCCGAGTTGTCATCGGAAAATGACTCCACTTCAATCCTTGCAATACCAGCACTCGTGGCTACAGATTCATCTTCTAGGAGCCAAGCAACCGCCGCCTGCCCAGGAACACTTGAAATCCCCAAACGTTTAATATCTCTAGCCTGCCCCAAGTCAATCAGCGAATCCGCTGCACCAACCAAAATGCGATTTGCTCTATGTTCAGATATTGCCCAGACGCTCTCTACAAACGACTGCACACCCTCACCAGCCCAAGCCCCATTCTCACCGCACAGACCAAAATGAATAGAGAGATGACCCAAAATCAAGTTCGGCAATGTCTTTAGGGGAAGCAATGGTGGATACAACGATCGACCACGTGTAGCCAACGCTTCCTCTGAGAATGTCTTATCAATGGCACTCGCGATCAAAGCGGCTTCAGCCTCTCCTTCATCAGGTGGTTCACGACCGACAGAGAAGAACAATCCCGTCTCTATAGGATCTAGATTCTCTCCAACAGCATCCCAAATTTGACCCACGGCATCCATCGCAAGTCTAGCTGCCGGTGTCATCAATTTCGCTGCCTTACGTCGTTTTAAATACTGTCGAAATGTATGATTTGATGCAACCCCCGCCAAAGAGGACTCCATCCATTTGAGCGGCTCGTGAACAGACAATGCACTCGTCGAGTGTTCTATGCCTCTCTGGAAGGCTTCCAGACCACGACCAAATGGTGTGACCACTCCGACCTGCGTGATTACGACCGCCATCTAGAAACCACCACCGTACCATTTGAGCCGCCAAATCCGAACGCATTGCTCATCGCATGCTCAATCCTACGCTTCAAAGGTGCGCCTTGAATGTGTCTCAACTCGCACTCTGTATCCGGATCATCCAGGTTCCTCGTAGCCGGCAATACCCCTTCACGAACCGCGAGCAACGCAACGATCGCTTCCACCGCACCGCAAGCGGCGACCAAGTGCCCCATCATCGATTTGGTACTCGATACTGGGACACTCGCTGCAGAGTCTCCGAAGGCCGTATGGATCCCCCTGCTCTCAGATGGGTCATTCATCGGCGTACTCGTACCATGGGCATTGATGTATCCTATATCAACTGGTGAAAGCCTTGCATCGCGTAGAGCATCCATCATCGATTGTGCGGCACCTCGACCATCTGGAGGAGAATCTGTGATTCTGTAGGCGTTGCAACTACAGCCGAACCCACGAAGATGCCCTAAGATAACCGCACCTCTAGAGCGAGCAGACTCCAAAGATTCTAGCAGCAACATCCCTGCGCCTTCTCCAAGCACAAAACCATCTCTGTCTTTATCAAAAGGACGGGAAGCCTTATCTGGTGCTTCATTACGCGTAGACAACGCACCAAGCAAAGAAAACCCCGTAACCATAATCGGATCAATCAGTACGTCCACACCACCAACCATCATCGCATCTACTTCACCACGACGAATCCGAAACACCCCTTCCCCAATGGCTTGCGAAGACGAT
>CALDQI010000472.1:0-6963 GCA_937911635.1 uncultured Pseudomonadota bacterium
GTTGATTCGAACGAGCCACGGCTATGATAACGGCTTGGTAATGAGTTCTAAATCCAGTTTCACGAATCGTTTGACCGATATAGGGGTTTCGTTTGGATACGACAGCTTCAATAATTTCTCTGCGCAGTCGTGGTCCATCCAGCTTGTAGATTTGATCGGGTGCGGCAGCCAGACCGGGGAACCGTTGCAAATCGACCATCGCGTCGATATCCCCAACGAAGATTAGACGGTCATTTTCCAATAGTTTACTGGTAGCATCGACTGCAGATAAGACTTGAGTCCCTCGAATGATCTCCATCAAGTAGGCATTTGGTAGATGTCTTAATCCAGCTTGTTCGATGGTGCTGTTGTGTATGCTTGAACCAGAGGGGATGAGCAACTCCATCGTATACTCTTTGGGGTCATCACCAGTAGATATGGGTGGCCTTCGATTGACCAATAATACAGGGGCAAGCACCAGTAAAACCACGGATCCAAGAACAACCACCACAAGTGCGACAGGAGTAATATCAAACATACCAATACTTTTCAGTGTTGGATTGGTTCCTTTCAAGTCCTCAACCAATCCGGCGACCACTAAGTTGGTTGATGTCCCGATTAAGGTGCACATCCCACCCAATATTGAAGCGAAGGATAAAGGCATCAATAACTTTGAGATGGGTATTTGTATGCGTTTGGACCAATCAGACACAACGGGCATGAGAGTTGCTACAATCGTTGTATTATTGAGAAATGCAGACGCCAAGATGGTTGGAGCAATCAATCTCAGTAAGGCTCCGCGTTCTGACTTCGGTCGTCCAAAAATCCGCCCGGACATTTGATTTAACACCCCAGTTTCACGAATACCAGACGCGACAATGAACAATCCAGCAATGGTTAACATTCCGGTATTGGAAAAACCTGAAAAGGCCAACTCTGGATCAACAATCCCGATTGTGGTGAAGAGGACCAACAGTCCCAATAGAGCGATATCGGGGGTCGTTTTGCCAAGCATCATGATGACAAAGGCAAAGACAATCCCCACAAGTGTCAACATCGCCGCAGTAGTCATTCGTCAGCCGATCCGGATTCGGTTGGTTGGTCCTCAACTGAAGGTTCTATCTTCTTTTTACGAGTGGTCCTTCTCGTATTCTTGGGTTTCGCTGTCGCTTTCGTAGAGGTAGAGGTAGATTCCGAGCCGTCATCCGGTGTTTCGATATTGTCCTGATCGACAGGGTCCTGCTTCGTAGACTTTTTAGCTGTCGTTTTGGTTGTCGACTTCCCTTTTGTTGTTTTCTTTGGGGTGCTCTTCTTTGGGCTGGCTTTTGCAGATGAGGTTGATGTTGTTGAATCCGACCCATCTACACTTTTATCAGTCTCACCTGTGTCGCTTTTCGTTGACCTACGTTTGGGATTTGTCTTAGATTCTTCCTTAGACTTTTCCTGAGACCTTTTGTTGGGTTCCTTTGTGGTCTTTTTAGCTGTCGACTTCCTTTTTGTTTTCTTTTGGTCATCTGATGTTGAGTCCTCAGATGATTCAGGAGGCTTTTTTGATGCGGTTTTTTTGGTAGGCCTTTTCGTATGGCTTTTGGGTTTTGCGTTTTGAGAGCTGTTATCACTTGTATCTGATTCGATTGTACCGGACTCGACAATAGATTCCTTTTCAGTAACTGCATCAGTAGTTGGGGGTTCTTTAGATGTACTCTGTTCAGTTGTTGCAGTATCATCTGCACCCAATGATTCAGCCGTCAGGGTTGCAATGATCTCTCGTGTTTCATCTAGGTGTGAGGTGTCATTCCACAGAACCTCGCACAGGGCATCGATGTGGTTTGAGAGTACATCTGCACCATTTTTCTTTAGAAGCAGTCCCACATAAAATCTGCGCAGGCTTCGGAGCATCTCCTCGGCGTCCTTTTTGATGGTAAAGTTGGCCTTCTTACTTCGGATCGGTTTTTGATCGTTTCCGTACAACTCTCCAGCTTTATAGAGAGCATTCAAAATACTGTCGACTTCAGAAGTGCTCGCCGGTGGATCTGTCTTTCTGCATCTTCGAGCAATGTCACCATATGTGAAGACGAGCGTAGAGCGTTTCTTTTTGGCTCGTCTCTCTAAAATGTGATCGACAAATTCATGTACAACCGTATGTCGAATAAAATGTTTTGTGGGGTGAAAGCCTTCTTCGATGAGCTGTTCTGACAGGGTTTGTGCAAATGCGGTGTGATACTTTGGGGATTCCAATTTTTGAATGATGGGACCTGTTCCTTTGATGGAGACCAGATATCCGCCCCCTTTGTCATTGTTAATCAGTTGAACCAGTTCTGCCTTGGCGGCCGCAGCCAAGAAGTCTGTAAATCCACTGTGACCGAAATCGGTTTCATCAAACGTAGGTGTCTTTCGAAGGATGAATTGCTTGACCATTCCTGCAGAAACAGGGCGGGGTTCATCTCTTTGAATCACCTTGATTGTCTCTACGAGGAGGGCAAAGGCTTCTTGAGATGTTATTGGTTTGGGATTTAGGCTGGTTTCTTCATTGGACTCTTCTTCGCGATGAGAGCGTTTTAAGAGGTTGTCGTAGAAGATGAATTCATCGCAGCTGGATGCCAACAGTCTAGAGGTCGCTTTTCGTGTTCCCATTCCGATGATTCGTTTATCCAACTCACGAAGTTTCATGACGAGGGGAGTAAAATCGCTATCTCCGCTGAGCAGAACAAAAGTTTGAATATGGGGCCTAGAATATACAAGTTCCATCGCATCCACAACGAGAGCAATATCGGCTCGATTTTTGTCCTGACCTCGGTAAGAAGTCAACTCCATCATGGATATTCCCTGCTCCAATAGGGCTTGTTTGAACTTTGCAAAACGGCCCCAATCTCCGTATGCACGGGATATTACCACACGCCCCTTTTCCTTTAGATGATTCATTACGAGTTTGGTATTGAATCGGCCGAGGTTTTCACGTTCTGTACCAGCGGCAATGTTTTCGAAGTCAATGAGGATGCACAGGTTTTGTTCTTTCATATATTTTGAGGGGGGCAGGAGGGATATTGTGGAAGGACAAGTGAAATGTCTTGAGTGAATAGGTATAACGGTTTATGAGGAATTACTCAATCCTTTGCTTATCGGAGTCAGAATGAGACAGCAGTTTACAGGTACAGAAGAATACATTGCAGATGATGCGTTGCTTGCAGATGTTAATGCAGCCATTGTTTTAGAAAAGCCATTGTTGGTACGAGGTGAGCCGGGAACTGGAAAAACAATGCTGGCGGAGTCTCTCTCTAAGGCTCTAGGTCTTCGACTTATCAGGTGGCACGTGAAGTCGACAACAAAAGCCCAAGAGGGGTTGTATACGTATGATGTTGTTCAGAGACTGAATGACTCCCGTTTCGGTGGTGGTGATGTTGGAAACATCTCTCATTACATCAAGATGGGACCGTTGGGGGAAGCTTTTTCCAGTAATGAACAAGTTATCGTGCTCATTGATGAAATTGACAAGGCTGACATTGAGTTCCCCAATGACTTGCTCCGCGAGCTTGATGAAATGGCGTTTGATATCCCAGAGACGAAGGAAACCATTTGCGCACAGAAGCGACCGATTGTCTTGATTACTTCAAATGCTGAGAAGGAACTTCCAGATGCATTCTTACGTCGCTGTCTGTTCCATTACATTGAGTTTCCAACACCCGAAAGAATGCGTCAGATTGTCCATGCGCATCATCCAAATTTGGATGGAGAGTTGATCTCCGCTGCCATAGATCGTTTTTACTTTCTTCGTAGGGTAGACGGACTGAGAAAAAAACCGTCCTCTTCAGAACTGTTGGATTGGTTGGCTGTTCTATCTCGAATGGGTGCGTCTCCCGAGTTGATCCGGTCGCAGGTACCATTGATGGGGGCTTTGATAAAACGAGAGCAAGATGTCGCTCTCTTAGCTCAGCTGCGTGCAAGAAGACGATTGTAATGTTTACGCTATTGCTCTATCATTTACGGTCCAACGGGATTTTGGTTGGCACCCATGAGTGGTTGACCTTTCTAAGAGGTATTCAGTGTGGTTTGGCAACCAATATAGATGGGCTGTATCAACTGGGCAGAACGACGCTCTGTAAAACAGAAGCCGAATTTGATGCATATGACCAGGGTTTCCTTGGTGCCTTTGAGGGGGTGGAGTTTGCTGAGACGCTATTTGAGGAGATGCTTCACGAACAGCTACGCAAGTGGTTGGAAGATGGGACAGTGGCAGAAGGAGAGCTCGTTGAGCCCGATATCCCAATTGATAAATTGATGGAGGAGTTGCAAAAACGCCTGGAGGAGCAGACGGAGCAACACGATGGTGGAAGCCGCTGGGTAGGAACCGGAGGACGATCCCCGTTTGGCCATTCCGGTCGGGCTTCTCATGGTGTGAGAGTTGGAGGTCAATCAAAGAATCGATCTGCCATATCGGTCGCTACCGAGCGTAAATGGCAATCGTATCGCACTGATAAAAGACTGGACAGTAGAGATTTACAGGTGGTGCTAAAGCAGCTGAGACAGTTGACACCAACGGGGGATTGGCAACTTAATATTTCTTCAACGATCCGAAAGACAGTCGCCAATGGAGGAGAGATAGAGCTGGATTTCCAACGGGAACGTAAGAATAGATTGCACGTGGTGTTGCTACTCGATTCAGGTGGGTCTATGGAGCCTCATGCCCGTATGGTAGAGCAATTCTTTACGGCCTTTTCTGAGAGTAAAGGATTCAAGTCTTTTCAGTCTTGGCATTTTCACAATGTTCCTTACGGTAGGTTCTTTTCAGAATCCAAGACGGAATCGATAGAAACACTGATGCAACAGTGGACTCCACATCACAGGATTGTATGGGTTGGAGATGCCTGTATGGCTCCGTATGAACTCTATTCGCCCACCTATCATTCAAACATGCGTGGGATTGATTGGATACAGCGAATTACACAAACCTGTCCCAAATCAATCTGGCTCAATCCAGAGAACCCCAACTATTGGAATCACCCAACCATTCAAGGGATTTCAAGAGTTGTGTCGATGAAATCATTGACGTTGGAAGGCTTGGCTGCAGGGATACAAGTGCTCAGATGAACGCCCAGTTGAGTCGGATTGTGTTTGGTCTAGCCATATTTGCTGTTGGATCGGCGGCTCCATTGGCACGCATGGCTGGAGATATGAGCCCGATTTCCCTAGGGTTTGGGCGGGTGTTTATAGTTGGTGTTTTGATGGCGATTTGGGCCGGAATTCCAAAGATGAACTCACGTGAGTGGTCCCTCACCATCTTTGCTGCGGTGTGTTTGGCAGGGCATTTTTGGACGTGGTTTGCTTCTCTTGAGTCTACGACCGTTCTACGGTCAACGGTACTGGTGTGTCTCAATCCTTTGTGGGTTGGATTGTGGGAATGGATGCGTAGTGGAGTATTCAAACCTCGATTTTGGGCTGGTACGGCTTTTTCATTGTTCGGTGCTCTAGTAATGTCGATGGGTTCAATTGAATCCACCTCTTCTCAAGTATCGTCTTTATATGGAGATGGATTGGCGACCTTGGCCGGTCTTTTGGGTTCAGTGTATCTAATCGCGACCAAGGAAGTTAGGGCATCTGTATCGGTTCACGCCTACTCAGCAGCCGTCTGTTTGTTCACAGCAGCATTTCTCCTTGTCGCAGGGATGACACGCGGTATCAACGTTACAACTGACGTATTGATTGCTCCTTGGGTCGTACTTGCGATGGCATTGGGACCCCAACTTTTTGGGCATGCCGGACTGACATGGTGTTTAGAAAGAATAGAAGCCTCTACCGTTGCTCTAGGATTGCTACTGGAGCCTGTGGGTGCAGCCGTACTGGCTTGGTGGTGGTTCAAAGAGGCTCCGACAGCTCAAGAAACACTTGGAGCCGCTGTGATTCTGATTGGACTGATGATCGCATTGCGGTCTAAATCCAGTTCGAACCCAAATTAGGGGGAGAGGATAACATTGGCCTTTGAAAATCCTGCGAAACTCATGCTGTATTCATTTGGTCGATGATAGGACCAGCCTAAAAACTCCATACATTGAGAACAAATTAAATATCGCCAGCAAAATCCGGGGAACCAAGAGTCTGCAGGGACAGGTGGCCCTTCAACCAGAGTGTTTTGCACGGATCGAACGGTGATGACCTCATGAATGAAGCCATGTGGGTTGACTTGAGCGGTGTCCGATGGGATGTCTCCAATCGGGATGACGTCCACTTCAAAGGCAACAGGGGTTTGACAGGCTGTACACTTAAAGCGTCTTGGTTCCTTGATTGGGACATCCTGTTGTTCGATAGCATTGGCGATGTCGGTTGGTGTGTCTGGAGTCACTCGCAGCATCCACTGAGTCGGACAACAATGAACTGGAAGATGGGTGCTGATCATGTGAATATCCTAGGCAGATGCAATAAGTAGAGATGCTGGAGTAAAGTCATTGACAGGGTTTGATGAAGCAGTTTTGGGTTAATTTTGAAACCACTTCGTACCCAAATACAGTCCCAAGAGTGCCATAGTTACTCCTAGAATTAACTGTCCAAGGATGTTCACGCCGGCTGCTATATAGGATTGATCCTGGATGAGTTTTGCATTGTCAACGGAAAAGGTAGAGAAGGTGGTAAATGCCCCAAGGAATCCAGTTGTGAGTCCTGTCTTGAACCAGCCTGGATACGGAGCCACCAAAAATATGGAGGTAGAGAGTCCCAGTAATAGAGACCCTACAATGTTCACTGTGGCAGTTCCCATTGGAATTCCCATGTAGTCTGGTAGATAAGAACAGAAGTATCTAGAAATGGCGCCAAGGGCTCCAAAGAGGGCGATGGAGATCAACGTCGTAGAGATATCAGTGGTCATGGTTGGGGTCATGGCTGGCTTCCGTTTACAGTGTGGAATATCGCAGCGTGAAGATTGGGGCGAAAAGCCCTGTAGCGTTTTGTCTTTGGTCCAACAATTGCACTGGGTAAGGCTCCGCCTTCAACCCGGGG
>CALDQI010000473.1:0-1215 GCA_937911635.1 uncultured Pseudomonadota bacterium
ACATTGTCATTAGTGGACATGAGGCAGTTCATAGGACCCTTTGTCCGAAGGTCTGGCTGAATGAAGGTATTGGGGTTGTGGGGCAGGCTATGATTGGTGTGAACTTTACCGCCTATCGGCTTCAGCACATTGATCATCACAGTGCTCCGACATATGAATCTGACCCCGATGCCCACATTTACATGGGCGTGATGCGTCAGCAACCCGGTTGGAAACGATTTGTGTGGTTGACCGCAGGTACTTTTATTGAGATTCTCATTAAAATCCGACAAAAAGGAGTCGAAGGATACGGTACCAAGCGTAATATCAAACCTGAAATGCAAGGTGAGATGCGCCGAGATTCTCTGTTGGTGATCCTATGTCAACTTGGTTGGATGGGACTGGGCTGGTGGCTCTTGGACTTGAAGACCTATTGGCCAGAAGGTGTAGTATCATCATGGAGCAACCTTGGTTTGATTGGATTCGCTGTAAAGACAGGGATTGAACTGGTTGCTTCGTATGCAGTATTCTGGACCATTCCTTTGTTTTGCATCACAGTATTCCTCAATCGGTGCCGCATCGTGATCGAGCACGGATTGGCATTGGCGATTGTTGATGGTCAATCTGAGTTTAATGGTTCCAAGATCCCCACTGTAGAAGTTCGTCCATCCAAATTAGAACAATGGATTTTTTCTCCGTTCCTGTTTAATTACCACAGTTCACATCACACCTATATGACGGTACCCTTTTACCACTTGCCAAAACTCAACCGGTTGATGAATGAACGGTTCTCGACCCCCGAAAACTCAGTAGGGTATCTAGAGTATTCAAATGGATATTTGCAAGCCCTGTGGACTGTTGTTAATCATCCATACACCGCTCCAGCACATAAGATCTAGGCAGCGGGTTTTGAAAATTATGTTTTAAAACAGTTCTGAGGTGTTGAATGTTTTTGTTACTGTCATTGGTTGGCTGCATGCCAAATGTATTGCCATCTGCGGATGGCGTTCACTCGGTTGTTCTGATGACGGACAACAAGCAAGAGGGAACCTTCTATGCGAAAAATCAAGCAAAGCGCTATTGCAAACGCAAAGAAAAGAAGAATTACTTTGTAGAAGATCAAACCATTTCCTATGTATGTGAGATGTCTGAGGCGAAGTATATTCGAGCAAAGAAGGCAGCCGCAGCTGCAGAAATGGCTGGGTTGGCAACTTCTACGGCATCTGACGAGGATAG
>CALDQI010000474.1:0-1727 GCA_937911635.1 uncultured Pseudomonadota bacterium
GATGGCGCATATTTCGAGCACAGAAGAGTGTTTTTGTTGGATTCCATAGTGTTTGTTTTGTTTGATTTCTTTGGGTGGAGCCATCAATCTCTTTTCAATAGCGGACGCCATTTTAGCCAGATCGATGTTGATGAGTGCACGATAATGGTCCGCGATTAGTTTTTGGTCTCGTGTGGCGATTAGAGCGTACTTGGCTTCATTGAGTCGGCCCAGAGATAGCATCACTTTCGAAAAAGCATAGAGTGGTTCAAGTTGGTCAGGGCGTGTACATTCTTCCTCTTTTGAAGAATCGTAGCGTTCCTTAGAGACACCCTCAAAATGGTACAGTGTTTGATCTGCATGTTCAGGGACGCCAGAAACGACAAACGGAGTTTTTCCTCCAACACAAAGTTCTGCAGAGCGAGACAAAAAGATAGAGATGTCTTTTGGGGGCTGTATCGTGAAAGGAGCGAGGAGAACAATACTCATATTCTTGGATGTCGACTCCAGTATCCCTTGTATTTCTGCCTGTGAGGATGCAGAGATGCATCTTCCTGCAAAGGCGTTGGACAACGAAGATAATGTTCTGAAATCTGCGCCACTACGATGCGCAATCGTATGAATGATAAGATTCTTTTTCGTACGATACTTTGCGGTGAAGGCTGCGATCGCTGATTGCTCTGAAGTTGAAGATGGATGATTGGCATATCCATCGGAGTGCACTGCAATAGCGGTGGGCTCATCGGAGTGTATGTGCTTTGCCGCTTCTTCTAGCCCCTGAGAGAGACAGGTTAGCCCTCGTGTTCGAAGACCTTTCACCTCTTTACGGTACAGAGAATTGTTCTTGACGGCTGTTTTGATTGGGATGCGAGAGAAGTGTGTACGCACGTCCCCTTTCGAGGCATAAGTCAGCAGTGTAATTTGTAGACCACTCTTTTCTATACCGGACATTTTTAAGAGGTTTTGCATTGCGGACCGAACACTGCCCATTGCCGATGACATGGAACCAGAACAGTCAACAACAACGATGAGATGACTGAGCTTGGGTTGAGCACCCTTTCTTCCTTTCGGCACCTCTTTGTTGCAAATAAAGTATGAGAATTCTTCCCCTTGATAGTTCCTTAAGGCAAACTTCATTTATTCTTCCTTTGTTCATGGATGCTTCTTTCCATACTTATCTCATGCAAACACTTTATTCGAAAATAAATTAGCGAGATATAAACATGTACATCATTGAACCAGTTATTATTTTTTGTTCTGATCTTATTTTTGGATATAGCAATGCACTCGAATAAATCATTCTTTCGTAGACTTCCATTTTCACGCAATAAAGCCTCTACGTTGGCAAGTCTTTTCTTCTCGTATACTTCTCCTGCCTCAAAGAATTCCGATAGGGTTCGACGACAACTTTGGCTCATGGCGGTTTCCGTTGATCAAAGAACCTTTTTTGCTTTTGCACACAGGGATCAATATCAACACATTGATACAGAGGCATTTCGAAGTTGGGTGACGACGCAACTTGAAGAAAGCAGCATCCAACAATTAGATGATGAAGTCATAGGTCTAGAGCGCTCTCTCCGCGAGTATTTGCAAAGTTTTCTCCAAAAGGATGAACAAAAACGTGACACTCTGTATGAATCACTCAAAAGTGCACCCCTTGTGTATGGGGCTTTTGCGCCTCAGCGATACATTTTTCGCGCCGCTATTGAATTACAAGACTGGCGAATGGCCTGTATGTTGTCTGCGAA
>CALDQI010000475.1:0-1576 GCA_937911635.1 uncultured Pseudomonadota bacterium
GAAAGCTTTCGAGTTCCTCCGAATTATTAGAAGAACGTTTTGTGTTCTTCCAATCATCCTATACTGATGCCATTCAACATCTGTCCAACTTAAAGCATGTCGAATATATGCGACTCCAACAGTGTGAGAACTTGGCACCCATTCAAGACAATGCTCTACACATGCGTAGCCTTTTGGCCGAGCATAATTCGAAGTGTGATTTACCAAAAGTCCTTCAAGAGGTCGGGAACTGGACCACTCGTACAAGTTGTCATGATTTTGATGTGACAGAGAACTTGGTCAATCAAATGACGTTCAAGTTTCGTCCGACGGTGATGAAATCCATTAAGAAGGTCGATGATATACAATTGTTCTTTGATAGACAAAGTCTTTGCCAAAGAGAAACCCTCAATAGACCCTTACATTTGTCCAAAGATGTTTTGCAACTACTTTTAGATGGTTTTGTCGACAAGGATCCAGTTATATACAAACTGTTCGATACATTGAATCTCAATAAACTACATCGATTTGGAAAGTATACCTATTACTTTTCCGATGGTGATTGGAAACGCACCACGTATCAAAGTATTGATGAAGAATATGAAAGAGCCGTGGTTCAGCGAAAAGTCAAAACGTACAACTTAGAACGAGCCTTTTGTAAACGCGACTTCTCTGGTGAGTTAATGCAACAATCTGCGATCAAGTATAATACGACGAAGGTACCCATTTCGGCATTGAAGGATATATCAAATCTGACTGTTCTCAAAATAGAGCGCGCACTCAGTGAAGAGGAATGGAATGAAGTGAGTCAGTTAGACTCTGTCAGGGAGCTTTATTTCGTAGACCAAAATGTCGTCGATTTTCCACAGGCGATTTGTCGAATGACTCAGCTGAAAAAACTGTTTCTATGGGGTAATGAGTTGACGTCATTGCCACAAGAATTCACGGGTTTACAGAATCTCGAGATATTAAGTGTGACAGATAGTTCATTCAGTGAGTTGAAACCGGACGAGATGTTCAGTGAAATGGAAAATCTGCTTCAAGTGTATCGATAGTATATCTAGTGCTGACAATGTCGGGATGGTTCAGTTCAAATCGTTGAGATTCGCTGTGCACATTTAAATCAATCATGCTACATTTAAATCGTTGGGGTAGGCTCCTTTCAATTTTGCATATAGATTGAGACTTGATGTTCCGTCAAGGGTAGACCCACCGATGGTATTTCATCCCATCGGTACAATTATAATCCTGCAGTCCACTTGAATCCTTGTGGTACTTCGTCCCAAGTAGTCGTCGTTCGGACCGCAGGATTAAAATTGTAAATTGATGCTACCCCAGCATTTTTTAATGTGAAAACGGTTAAGGTTGGAATGAGCAAATTCAAAGAAAAACTGGTCAAACACAGACAACAAAAAAAACTATGGGATGAGAAATTCGATAAAATATGGGCTCTATTTGATGCTGGTGGTGAGCAACGGATACAAGCCTTCAGTTTATTGGACGCCTTGCTAGACATGGTTGTAGCTGCGGGAGAAAGCAATCGCTTAGATAAATTGTTTGATGGGATTTCCATTACCTCTGACGGCTTGACGATTCC
>CALDQI010000476.1:0-9266 GCA_937911635.1 uncultured Pseudomonadota bacterium
TGGACCAGCGACTCTAGATAAAATTAAGCCAGACTGTACCGTCGGTGAAACAGCCAAGTAACGGTACCCTCCAGACAATAGTTTCAGGACAATTCTTTCAAGATAAAGAGGTGTTCGAAGACAGTAGATCTTCGAGCACCTTTTTTGTATCGGAATGAGGAATGGCAATCACGTGTTTGATGACTTCCACGCCAAACGATTGTGCCTGTCTCATACCAATCTCTAAGCTCGCACAAAGCGCATTGTACTCTCCCGAAAGAGCAATCAGCACCGTCTCACCATTGGTTCGGCTTCCCACATAGGACACCGAAGCAGATTTCACCATTGCGTCTGTAGCCTCAACGGATGCTAGCAACCCCTTGACTTCTAAAAGTCCAATACTGTGAGACATAGGTACTCCAATTTTTCCATGGATATAACCGTTCTGTGATTCAAGGTACAACAGAAGGTACACCATTTATATACAACAGATGATTGCTCGTACACTCTGCACAGGTCACGAGTCCTACCCAATCGATGATCCCATCTTGATTCCAATCACCAAGACCCTTCATTCGACCATACTCCTCGTCGCTCAGTTTCATTTTCCAACATGGAGAGGAAGACAGCTCAATTAGTTTTTGGCTCCCGGCTTGAATTCCATACAGCCTCCACTCCCCATCAGCAAGTTCCACAGGCAACAGACGCTTCAAATCTGGCACTCGAGCCACTTCAGTCGGTGTGGACATCGATAAATTACGCTGAACATCACGGCGTAAGATTCTATCGCCATCCAGATACGCAACCCAAGGCTGGTTGGGAACAAACACAACGTTCGGAACAGATCCAAGTGGTGAGTGCCCCATAAAGCCCTCCTTGGAACCCAGACGATACTGAATGTTTTGATCCAATATGGGCACGGTAAACATCACGTCTAGCCAACCATCTTGATTCAAATCCACCAACGCACCCTGTCTGGGAGGAGGAGCTTGAAAATTTTTGCCAGAAACTTCCCATGTGCGAGCAGTCGTTTGCACATGAGTTTGAATGTTGGATTCATCCTCGTGTAACGTCACGAAATCCAACAAACCATCCCTATTCAAATCTCCAATTAACGGCAGCTGATTGATTCTTCCCACGTCGATTTCAACAAATGTCTCTAGAGCATAGTCTGAATTGCCCCAATATATCGAGATGGACTGATCCATTTGATTGGAATATACCGAATCGACAAATCCATCCCCATCTACATCCAATAGACCTGCTGCAACGGTTTCACGTGGTCCCAAACGTCGAAATTGGTGTTGGGTTTCGATGATTTGTTCACAGGCCGGTATTTCAACTTTTGATTCCTGTAAACCGATCGAAGTATTCTCCGGCGATAGACTCAACACTTGAATACTGAGTACCAATACAGTCAACAGCATCACAACTAAAATGACCACAGCCCCTTTAATCCATCGATTGGTTTGTACCTGAAGCTGCTCCGTCGACACTGTACTCACGGGTTGGATCGGTTTGGAAGCAGACGATAACTGAGACTCATATCGATGAACGGACTGAAAATCGATGGGGGTGAGTCGTGTGTAGCGTTCACCATCTAGTGAACGTATTATCTGTTCTAAAGCGCTCTGCATCTCCTGCGCGGATTGAAATCGATCTTCCAAAGATTCAGATCCTGCACGCTCGAAGAACTTCAACAATTCAATCGGCCACTCTCTATCTTTGACTTCTTCAGTCAAAAGCATCATTGTTCGGCTGGAAAACAAGTCCCCCTTCAATTCACCGAAGAGCACCCATTGCATCGTCATTGCCAAACTGTATAAGTCAGCCTGTGGGGTGACGTCTTTAAAAGACAGTCGCTGTTCTGGAGCCATGAATGCCACAGTCCCCGCCAACACTCCACTTTGGGTCAACACCATCGAAGCATCCCGCAACGAAGCCAGACCAAAGTCGGTGAGTTTAAAAGATTTCCCGTTGAGTCCAACCAAAATATTATGGGGTTTAATATCTCGATGTACGATTCCCTGTGTGTGAATCTCTTTCAGCGCGGATAAAATTTGGACTCCCATATCGAGTGCTGTGAGCAAAGAGAACGCCTCTCTTTGACCCACCCAATCTGCGATGCTGACCTGGCAAAGCTCCATCACGATACACAGCTGGTTTTCATGGTGAAAATGATCGTAAATATGGACGACATTTGGGTCGTGAATGCTCGCCATAATACTGACTTCACGGCTCAAGCGGCGACTGGGTGAGAAGGATTCTACCCCTTCTTCTGCCGACTGCTGAAGTGGTACACACTTCATCGCACACTCTCGCTCCAAGTCTAGATCAATGACTCGGAACACATCCCCCATCCCACCAGAGCCAATCTTAGCAATTTTATGATAGCGATTGTATTTGTCAGACATATTGAAAAACTATCCGAACGAAGAAAATTTAACCACTTGGGCGGTGTCTATTCTACTGCTATTTTCACTGACGAATTGTCAACAATTCCGTATGGGGTTAATTTCTCTGTGTTATTTGAACGTTATATTGACAACAGCTATATCCGAGGATTCTCATGCGCCTGCTTTCATTGCTCTCATTCTCACTATTAATCGGCTGCCCTGACCCCAACGCCTCCTCATCTGGTATGGAGTCCACCTCAACAGCAACTGGTGGCACAGACCCACAAGCGACCACTGGTTCACAAGAAACAGATCCAAGCGCTGCCCGACTTAGCTGCGCAGAAGGGGACACAAACTGCATCACCATATCTGGAAGCATGGTCTACGACGGCACACCCAACGGATCAATTCGGTTGGATGTACAAAAAGTACGAAAAGGCTCTGCGCCCATGCTGGTACACACATTGGAAATGCAATCTGTTGATGAATTCTCTTTTGATGCCCCCAAAGGATATGGTCCCATCATCATCACTGGATTCATCGATGAGGCAGGTGATGGTCCTTCTGCTTCTGATCCACAAGGTCGATTGAGCATCGATATCGGTGAAGAATCTCAGATAGATCTCAAGATTGAAGTCAAGTCCGACAATGCACCTGTACAGCCCAAACCACCATCGGACAAACCCGACGACAAATCTGGAAGCGCTTCAAACAACAAAGATGCACCGACTGAAAATGGTTCTGAGAAGCCTGCCGCTGCTCCACCTGCAGATGCACCTCCCGCTGACGATGCACCTCCCGCTGACGATGCCCCCCCCGCTGACGAATAAGCAGTTTATACATGAGTGATACACCCTATCTCAGCCTCATCGTTCCTGTATACGATGAAGAAGACAACTTGCGTCAATTACACAACGCGATTGTGGCTGCTCTAGCCAATCAAACCTTTGAAGTCATCTACGTTAACGATGGGTCTAGAGATGCATCTGCACAAGTATTGGAAAGGATTGCCAAAGAAGATGAGCGGGCACGAGTCATTCACTTCGTTCGAAACTATGGTCAAACAGCAGCCTTAACCGCTGGCATTCGTTCTGCTCAAGCGGAATTACTGGTCACTCTTGATGCCGATCTTCAAAACGACCCCAGTGATATTCCAATGATGCTAACTCATTTAAAAGATGCTGATGTTGTTTGTGGATGGAGAAAAGACAGGAAAGATTCCTACCTCTCTAGAACATTCCCTTCTAAGATAGCCAACTGGCTTATCTCACGGTTGTCCAATGTATACATGCATGACTATGGGTGTACACTGCGCATTTATCGAAAAGAATTTATCCAAGACATCCCTTTGTACGGTGAAATGCATCGATTTATCCCAATCTATGTGACTTGGGCAGGGGCTCGTCTGGTTGAGGTCCCCGTTAAACACCACGCAAGAACTCGGGGAGAGAGTAAATATGGGTTGTGGCGCATTCCAAAGGTCCTACTAGACCTAACGACGTTAAAATTCCTGCGAGATTTCTTTGTCACCCCAATCTACTTTTTTGGATGGCTTGGAATCGGATTTGTAGCTTTGGGACTGATGATGATGACGACAAGCATCGGCTTGTGGTTTCAGGGTTTACATCCAGAACTAGCCGCGTCATTAACCACTCTAGGACCGATTTTATGTGGGCTTGGTATCGTTGAGATTACGCTTGGCATTATTGCTGAGGTTTTAATTCGCATGCATTTTGAATTGCAACAAAAGGAACCGTATCGGATAGCCCGTCGCATCAATTTCCCTACTTCCAACAAAGAACAATAAACATGTGCGGAATTATTGGGTGGTTCAATCCAAAAGGTGCATCACAGAAGTTCACGGATACTTTAAACGCCTCGCACCTCATACAACAGCTGGTTCATCGTGGTCCATCGGCTCAAGGCGATCAATCAATCCAGAACAACAGCACAATTTTTGCCACACTAGCCACCGCTCGTCTAGCCATCGTTGGAGTTGAAAATGGTGCTCAACCCGTACAAAGTCCTTGTGGACGATGGTGGGTGAGTATGAATGGAGAGGTCTACAATCACCATACACTCAGACGAGAGTGTCTAGGAAATGGGGTTGAGCCTCTCAATCAATCCGATACCGCTGTCGTTGCAGCCCTTCTCACCTTCCTGCCCTTAGAGAAGGTGATTGAACGTTTACGAGGAATGTTTGCGCTGGCTATAGTCGATACACACACCCAATCTGTCCATATTTTCAGAGATCGTTCGGGCCAAAAGCCACTCTACTGGACCACACTGCCTGATAATACACTCGTATGGAGCAGTGAAGTTCGAGTATTGGAAGACATTTATCGAAGGACGAATATCCCCTTAAGATACAATCACACGGCGATTTCTCACCTACTTTGTTTTGAATACATACCGGCTCCTCTAAGCATCTGGATAGGAATCCACAAGCTTCAGCCGGCACACTGCTTACAAGCAAATCCAGACCGATATTCAGAACCCAAGCCTTATTGGACATTCCCGACTCAATCCACGGATACTTCTTCATCAAGATTGCATTGGGAACAGTCCTTGTACTTGGCTTTGCGCTCCTCAACACAGATTCGACTGAATGCCGACGTGGAGGTCGGTACATTATTGAGCGGCGGAATCGACTCCACCACCATTACGGCACTGGCAACAGAGATTCACCCCAACATTCGAAGCTTCTCCGTTGCTGTTCAAGCAGACGGTTTTTCGGAACGAGATGCCATCCTTGAGAATCAAGCACATATCCAAGCTCAATCCAATTTACAATCTATACTCTGGTCCTTCGAGCAATCAGACTTTGACAAAGTCCTTTCCGATACACTCGATCACATGGATGAACCCTTGAGTGACTCTTCATTGATTGTCACTTGGTTTCTGTTTAAACAGATTCAATCTATGGGTCTAAAGTGCGTACTGTCAGGAGATGGCGCCGATGAAATATTTGCGGGATATCCAACCTATAAAGCCCATTGGATAAACCAGACAAAATTACCACGAATTGGTCTTCGAAAGTTTCTCGCACCATTTGTACAACGCATACCTGCCAGTCACAAGAGCGTTTCATGGGAAGAGATGCTCAAGCGATGGACCAGCATCAATCAAGATGGTCAGCTCGAATGGTGGCGAGAACACCAGCTCTGGATGGGGGCTTGGATGCCAACTGAGCTGTCTAGAATCGATGGTTTATGGGATATTGCAGATTTTTGGGCGAAACAAACCAACAGCTCACGAGTTGGAGACGCTTTGTTTCTGGATCAACGACTCTACCTTGCCGAAGGTGTACTGACCAAAGTAGATAGAGCCTCGATGGCGCATGGAATTGAAGTAAGATCACCATTTCTGGATCATCGAATCGTAGAGTTGGTCAGTCAGATACCGCTCCACTTCAAACTAAATCGACACGGAAACAAACAAATCTTAAGAGGCCTACTTCCCCAGTTATCCAAGAATATCCAATCTCGACCAAAAAAAGGCTTCGGCTCTCCAGTCGCACAATGGATGCTATCCTCTTGCGCAAACGAACTGGATGCCCTACCAGACAGACTGGATACTTGGATTCCCCAATCCCAGATGCGTACCATTGTATCGGAACACCGGACAGGAAGTCACAATCATCGAAGACGCTTGTGGTCAGCATTTATACTCAGTGAATGGATGAAGAGACACCCTGAATCGTAAACAAACTATTTACTGGCAAAGTAACTTTTAGCATCTGCAAATGCAGCGACCAATCGCCCATGAGGCAAATCCACCCAAATCAGGTAGTCTGATGCTGTCGTCTCTACATACGCAGCTACCAACTGGCCTTCTTCAATTTGCCCGAACGCATCGATCACGGATAATGCTGCTACGGCATATTCCAATTGACCACTGATCAAAAACTTGGTTCTGTGGGATCTCCAAATTGCCCTCATCAAAGGTCGATCAAAGCTATCGAGCGCACTGGCAACGTGAAACTCTTTGAGGAGTGGAAGCTGTGTGCGAATCATTTCTTCTATTCGAAGGATGAGTCGATTGCCCATCAATGGCTTAGAAGACGCAGGCTGATCCGTTTCCTTATCGACAGTCTGCACCATTTGTTTTACCGGTGATTTAGCGGCCGGTTGCGTTGCCTTCTGAGCTGATTTCGGTTGTTGGCTCTCCGCCGCAGCCGCGAGAAACAGATCCATCGCAGAGGGTGTTGATTTCTGCTGTGAAATCTTGGTGTTGAGTTTCGCCAGACTGTCTTCGACTTGAGGACGAATGGACGGTGACTCTGAAACCTGAGACGAGGTTGGATTCGAGTCTGGGACTTCCCTAACACTCTCCGGACTCTTTTCGGCCTTATCCGCTTGTTGTTTTTTCAGAGCCAATCGCTGGCGATGCATTTTTTGCTGCAGCATCGCAATTTGAATTTGAGTTTGTACATCAATCTGAGATTTTTTCTCGGTTTTTTCAGGTACATCTACAGATTCAACGGTCTCTTCAGCAACTTCCTGTGTTGATCGTTCCTCCTCAGATGCTTCACTCGTCAACGCTTCCTCATCAGAATCCATTTCTTCGATCTCAATATCAGAAGCATTGGATTCATATTCTTCACCCAAGTATCTAGGAGGACGTTTAGGCTGTTTCAAACCCGATGAGGACTTTTCGATCACAGGCGGAGTACGCTCTGTTGATGCGACCGGTAAATCAATCTGAAGAGGTGCTAAGGTCGATTGTTTATTCTTTGGCTTCGATAGACCCGTCAGCTGAACATTGCTAAATAAATCTGCCAATGGATCCATTGGCTTGTTCGATGTTTCACCCATATCTACAGTCTCCCTCACATGTTGTGTATAGTAGAATATAAACCCAACACGCTATTTTTCGTAGTGTGTACATCATTCTTGACATGGTTTTGATGAGTACCCATAAGTGAATGCAGTGGAATGATGCTCATACATCTTCAATCAGTGTTACTATGGTATCATTGACAGCCATCGAGGATACCATGACTGCATTCAAAACCGCCATCGCATTTGGACTCATTTTCCCCTTCTCCACCATCGCCCATGCTGAGGGGGATGTCTTACCGCCGCCCAATCATTCTTCTCTAAGCGATTTTGATACGTCGACTCTGCCAACAGAGTCTATTTCAAGACCCTTGATGGGGAATGGTTTACCCCATCATGTTGAAGTTCGACTGATTTCCGACCATCAATCGATTGCCCCGGGTGTTAAAGTTCAGCTTGGTATTTGGCTAGAGCAAGACGATGAGTGGCACACCTACTGGAAAAGCCCCGGAACGATTGGTAAACCGACTTTAATCGATTGGAGCCTAGAGATCGGTGAAGGAAATTCTGTGGAGGAACTAGATGTAGCGGTCAGCGACCATGAGTATCCAATCCCAACAAAGTTTGATCAATCTGGAATTGTCTCCTATGGATATGAAGACTCCGTCCTGCTTGTTTCAACGGTGACGCTCCCCGAATCTTTAAATAGCGACACGTTGTTTATCAAAGCCGATGTTGAATGGTTGGTCTGTAAAGAAAGTTGTATTCCCGGAAGCACATCCGTTCGTTTACCCATCGCGATTGGAGAGGCAACGCCTTCCGTTCACGCTCCTTTGTTCAACAAGGTCAAAGAACAGCATCCATCTCATCCGATCGATGTTAAAGAATTCGCGATTGAGCGCGTTTCCTCCGTTGATGCAGTCGTCCCGGACAGTACGTTTACTCATGCCATTAAACTCACCCCGACATCGGATAGTCCTTTGGTGTTTGATACAACAAAAGACTGGCCTTTATTCACTCCGATCGCTGGTGACTGGTGGTGGATCAACGAACAGCGACTCATCAAAACGGATGATGGTGGACTGCTCATCCAGCTGGACTGTGAATCGTTTGAAGCCGAAGAATTACCAAACACAGATCGTATCGGCGGACTGATTCAGCTTCAAGTCGGTGAGAAGTGGATTCAAGTCGAAACTGTCTCCACACTGCAAATGGTTGCCAAAGATACAGCCGTTGGCAAGATTGAATCTCCTCTTTTTAGTGCCAGTGGAACCGCTCCGGAAACCAACACTGATTCAGCACAAAACACGGACGAAGAAACAAAGACTGCTGCCCCGCCTGAAAAGTCGATGCTTGAGGCTTTACTGCTTGCATTCTTTGGTGGGATGCTACTCAATATTATGCCTTGTGTGCTTCCTGTCCTCAGTCTCAAACTATTTAGCCTTGTAGAGCAAAGCGACATTACCTCTCGTCAGCAAAAGATGGCGGGACTGGCTTATTCCGGTGGAATTATCGCTTCGTTTCTGGTCTTGGCAATCGGCGTCATCATCTTGCAAAGTTCTTTCGGACTCAATGTGGGTTGGGGCTTTCAGTTTCAGTATCCTGGGTACGTGATTGGTCTGGCAACCATCGTGTTTGTCTTTGGACTTTCTCTGTTGGGCGTCTTTGAGGTTCCTGCTATCGGAGCCAATAAAGCCAGTGAGATGTCGCAAAAGGATGGATGGCTGGAATATTTCATGATTGGTGTCTTTGCAACCCTGCTCGCCACACCTTGTTCAGCGCCATTTTTGGGAACTGGGATTGGATTTGCCTTTACACTACCACCAGCGGGAATTGTACTTTTCTTCTCTGTGGCTGGCCTGGGTCTTGCGTTCCCCTTCCTGCTCGTCGCCTTCGTTCCCGCTTTCTTCAAGTTTCTGCCAGAACCAGGAGCTTGGATGGATACCTTCAAACAGATTATGGGCTTCACACTGATGGCGACTACCGTTTGGCTCGTGGACGTGTTGGGGGCCCAAACGGGTATGGTTGGCGTCACTGGATTTTTAAGTTTTCTCACCGTCGTGGGCATCAGCTGCTGGATTTTCGGGACTTGGGGATCGATCATTGCATC